>JAGHUZ010000203.1 GCA_018064575.1 Candidatus Minthomonas equi | reverse complement strand
AGCTTCAGCCAATGTCTCATCGCCAAGATTGTACATATGATAAGAAAAAACACTCCGCCAAATGAAGGAAACGTTTTTACTACGGATGCTTTTCGGGATATGACAGATAAACTTTTAAAACAGAGTTTTTTCAAGTAGTATAATCGTTATGAAGCCCAGGAGAAGTGCGTATGTCGCCTGCTTCTGGTAGCCGTGGGCGTGTGTTTCCGGAATCATTTCATCCGAGACGACATAGAGCATGGCGCCTCCTGTAAAACCCAGCATCATCGGGAGAAGCAGTTCCGAAGTTGAACCAAGGGCATATCCGAGCCATACCCCGATAATTTCCAGAAGTCCGATGGACATCGCGATGATGAAAGTGCGTATTCTGGATACTCCTGAAAGCAGTAGGGGAGCGATGATAACCATTCCTTCCGGGATGTTCTGTATGGCGATTCCCAATGATACAGTCCAATCAGCGATACCGTCTTCGGTAGGATTCAGACTCACTCCGGCTGCCATCCCTTCTGGGAGTTTATGCAGAGCCACCGCCATTACAAAAAGGAGGATTCTGTTCAATGTACCGCTGTTATGATGCTGTTCCGGGTCAAGTCCGGTAATGGTGTGGAGGTGTGGAGTAAAGAAGTCAAGGACATTCAGAAACCAGGCACCGGCCAGAACGCAGATAGCCACCCATAACCAATGATAAGCTCCTTCAAATGCCGGAAGAATAAGACCGATGGTCGAAGAGGCCAGCATAACCCCGGCGCAGAATCCGAGGACAGTGTCGTTCAGCCTGTGTGGAAGTTCCTTGAAAAAGAAACCAAGAATGGAACCTATTATCGTCGCGATGCAAAGTCCTGCTGCGCTAATCCAAACCGGGGTCATAAATTCAGTCAAAATGATTAATCGAGATATCTGCATTCCATAAATGCAGATTCACCGCAAAAATAAGGCATACTAATCAGAAATCCTATCTGTTTACCCCGATTTCTCTTGAACAGCGAAAAGGAGTTCATTAGAAATCATATTTTTTAAGCGCCCGACACAAAAACTGCAAGGCGCAGAGTTCTTGAATGTACTTTTGAGTTTGAATGTTTCGGAGAAAAACAATAATTTTGTAGGACATAACACATTATCGATATCGCTGACTTTGTTCAAATCAATTATAACGAATATGAAATACCTGCTGAATACTTTCAAAATTATTCTTTCTTTGATGCTGTCGGTTCATTTGACAGCTCTGTACGGTCAATCATATAATCATCTTAATGCCCGTCATCCACCGGATTGGTTTACAGAAGGGTGTACCTATCAGCTTATGCCCCGCTGCTTCAGCGCTGAGGGTACTCTGAAAGGTGCCGAGAGAGAACTTGAACGACTGTGTGAACTCGGGGTGAAGGTAGTTTATTTTACCCCTCTGACCGTCGCCGATACAGATATGGACAGAACGATGTGGAGTCCCAGGCAGATTAAATCGGGCTTCAACGACCCGAGAAATATGTATAGGGCATATGACTATTTCCACGTGGATTCCGAGTATGGTACCGACCAGGATTTGAAAGATTTCATTGCACACGCACATCGTTTGGGAATGAAGGTTTTCCTGGATCTTGTCTTCGCCCATTGTGGACCTACAGCACCGATATTGACCAGGCATCCGGAATATTTCAAACGTACCGAAAATAATGAAATCAAGCTGACCGGCTGGCATTTTCCGGAATTTGATTTTTCATATTGCGGTACGCGGGCATATTTCCGTTCTGTGATGACCTATTATGTGGCTGATTTCGACGTTGACGGATTCCGCTGTGATGTAGCTGACCTTATTCCTATTGATTTTTGGGAAGAGGTCAGGGGTGAACTTGACAGGCTTGACAAGGATCTGGTAATAATGGCGGAAGGACGTGCGCATTACAATACCAGATATGCATTTGATGGCAATTACTGCTGGAATACACTGTTTCTTTCCGTTCTCAAAGTATTGCACGGAGACAGGAAAGTGCTGGAAGAGGAAGGCGGTGCTGATTTTATCCGCAAGACTATGCTCGGGTATTACGGACAGTGCCCCAAGGGAACACTTATATGGAATATGACAGAGAACCACGATACTTCCACCGATGATTTCGAAAACCGTCAGGAGAAGGTTTACGGAAACGACAACTGTGAGCTCAGTCTTGCATTCTGTTTCGCCCTGGAAGGGGTACCTCTTCTTTTTTCCGGACAGGAAGTGGCCTATGACAAGAGAGTTTCGATGTTCGGTCACGAAGGAGTTTGGATTGATTGGGAAGAGTGTATGAAACAGCCAGCGGCGCAGAAACGTACCGAACTTATTAAAAAGTGGAATCAGATGCGCCGCGATTATAGCTCCCTCGCTCACGGTGAGACTGTCTGGGTGGAGAATGACAATCCTTCAAAGGTATGTTCGTTTATCCGCCATGACGGCAGAAGTAAAGATATCCTTTTCGTGGCCAACTGCAGCGATTCCGAGGTCAAGGTTCGTCTTGAAAACGGAAAGAGATTCACTCTCGCTCCATGGGGATATTATTTCGGAGAATAAGAACCTGTTTTGAAACAGTGATATACTCAAATTAATAATTAAGCGAAAGAAACAGTTATGCGAATCAAAAGAACATTGTTCAGTCTGATTATGATTATGTCAGTTCAGACGATTTCGGCTTCGGTGTGGAAGATAGTCGAGCCGACAAATGCCCCTGTAGCTTATCATCACGCCGCTACTGAATTTCAAAAATACTATGCCGCTGTCACGGGTGTAAATTTGGAAATCACCGCGAGTGATGACGGGAAATCGGACCTTGTGGTCATCGGTCCCGATTTTGTAAATGCCCTTACCCGCGCTTTCGTGGAAAAGGAGGCTCTGTCTCGTCCTGTGTACGGAGCGAATTCGGATTCTTATTCGATTACTTCAGTCTCTGACGGAGGAAGAAAATATCTGTTCCTCGCCGGAGGAAGCGGTCGAGCCACCCTTTATGCCGTGTATGATTTCTTTGAGAGAGAGGCAGGGTGCCAGTGGTTCTGGGACGGCGATATCATCCCTCAGATGGATTCCATTCCGATGGAGGGCATCGATGTGCTTGAAGTCCCGAGGTTTCAGTATAGGGGTATCAGGTATTTCGCTCACAGAAGCCTCACCCGTTTTCAGGCTGAACATTGGGGATTTGAACAGTGGGATAAAGAGATAGACTGGGTGCTGAAGAAGCGTCTGAACCTTATGATGCTGAGAATCGGAACTGATGACGTGTTTCAGAAAGCGTTCCCCGATATCGTCCCCTATCCTTCCAATAACGGAACTTTTCCTGAAGCCATCGACCGTTCATTCTCTGACAGAACCACCCCGTGGCCTCTTGAATTTCGCGGTCAAATCAGGAAACATGTCCTGCAGTATGCCAGGGAAAGGGAACTTATCCAGCCTGAAGATGTCGGTACAATGACCCACTGGTACAGCCCGACACCGAAAGCCTTTGTCGATAATGTGAAACCTGTATGTTTTGGTCAGAGCGGTGGAGCCTATAAGGATAATCCCTATGCTGCCATTTGGGATATCCGTATCGATTCCAATATGGAAAACTATTGGAAGCTCACACAGGCTCACATCGACCATTACGGAAGTCCCGAAATGTTCCATACCATCGGTCTTGCAGAGAGAAACGTATTCAATGACCGGGACAAGGATGTCGAGATGAAAATGTATGCATATCGTCGCATCATCTCGAAGATTCGCGAGCATTATAAAAATTCTCCGGTGCTTATTGCAGGATGGGATTTTTATTATCCGGGATGGACAGAAGAGGAAATCGGCCGTCTTCTTCCCCAGTTCGATCCTGCCAACACCATAATGTTCGACTATATGTCTGACCTCAGTGTAGAAGGAAAGAGATCCAATTTTACGAAATGGGGAGTGAGAAACCGCTTTCCTTATACTTTCGGCATATTTCACGCATACGAATGGGAAAATGAACTCAGGGGGAATTATGATCTTATCTGCCAGAGGATACCATTGGTGGTGGACGATCCCATGTGCTGCGGATTTTTCTTCTGGCCCGAGAATTCCCACAGCGACCAGCTGATGCTTGAATTCTTTACACATAATGCATGGAAACCGGATATATTGTCCCCCGAGGATGCGGTGAAAGAACTGTGCGGCAAACGCTATGGCGAATATTCCGAAGTGATGGAGCAGGCTTGGCTTGCCGCTCTGCCCCTGATTCAGTCAGCCAATGAGCTCCTTCCGGAATTCCGCAGTTTGGGAAGTTATGCGAAGGGAACGCTTTCCGTGGAGACCCTTGACCGGTTTAGAAGAGTGCTGGACAAGAGTTCTTCCAAGACCGCAGACGCGAATGCAGTCCTGAAGGTTATCGCATCCCTTCCCTTCGGAAAGGGAAATTCGTTCGTCGACCGTGATGCCATCGACCTGGCAAGAACCGTTCTGGGCAGAATGTTTACCGTAGAACTGTACAAATATCTTATCGCTTATAATGGGAAAGCCTCCGGCAATGCCACTGCTTCCGAACTCAGACGTGCAGGTGCGAAGGCTCTTGCTGCGCTTACCGGTATCCGAGACGTTCTGAGCCTGAGTGACGACTACTCGATGAATGTCAGTATGGACCGTTTGAAAGAGGTCAATCCCGATATCAATCCCGCTTTTGAACATGCCTTCAAGGGGAATGCAGAGAACGGCTATTGCCGTACCTATATCAGTGAACTGTTCGACTGGTACTACCTTCCTCAGATGAAGGTGCTGCTCGAGAAAATCGGCTCACCCGATGCACCGGACAGAATGAAAGCGATAGTGGATGATTTCTACAGCCGTCCGTTGGCCTCTATGATGACTCCGGCAGCGAAGGATTTCTTCAAGTCGATAGACAAATATATCGTAACTGCTTCAAAGTAGTTCGCGCTCTTCCTGTGCCATGGGTATGGCATCACCTGAGCTGAATCAGCAATCGCTCGATTTCTTCATCGGTAGTGCCCCAGTCAGTTACGAAGCGGACTGGGGTCTCTTCGGGGCCACGAGGTCCCCAGAGTTCAAATGTGGCCGTTTCCTTGAGGGCATCCAGACGCTCATTCGGAAGGATGAAGAACTGCTGGTTGGTGGGGGAGTCCATAAAGAGACGGAATCCGGCGGCAAGGAATCCCTCCTTTAGTTTCATGGCCTGAACTATGGCATTGCGCGAAGCGCGGAGATACAGGTCATCGGTGAAAAGAGTTTCGAACTGAATGCCGAGCAGGCGTCCTTTGGCGAGAAGGGCTCCGTGGCGCTTGACTTGAGAAAGGGAGTGCAGCCATCTGGCTGCATCCTTGACGACTACGGCTTCTCCGAAAAGAGTTCCGACCTTGGTGCCACCAATGTAGAATACGTCGCACAGGCGTGCAATGTCGTGGAGTGTCACTTCGTTCGAGGCAGCCAGGCCGTATCCGAGACGGGCTCCGTCAAGGTAAAGGGTGATTCCGTGGGAGTGGCAGACTTTCGAGATGTCCTCCAATTCCTTGAGGGTGTAAATGGTTCCGAGTTCGGTGGGAAAGGAGATGTAAACCATACCCGGTGCCACCATATGCTCCCAGGTTTCATCGCGGAAGAAATCTGAAATGTAGTTGTCCAGTTCCGTGGCGCATATTTTTCCTTCGTGGGAGGGAAGTGTCAGTACTTTGTGACCAGTGGCTTCAACGGCACCGGCCTCGTGAACATTGATGTGACCGGTTTCAGCACAAATGACGCCTTGATGTCTCTGAGTGAAGGAATCGATGACGGTGGAATTGGTTTGGGTGCCACCTGTGAGGAAAACCACTTTGGATTCTGAACGGTTTAAACCGCATGCGTCGAGTATCAGTCCTGCAGCACGTGCCGTGTATTCATCGGAACCGTATCCGACACTTTGGCTGAGGTTTGTCTCCATAAGGCGGCGCATCACCTCCGGGTGTGCTCCGCGCATATAATCACTGTCAAAATGCAACATATGTTTCGCCTGAAATTTTTCGCAAATATATATTCCTTTTTTAAAACGGCTTCTAAAGATTCGTATCTTTGCAGTATGGCTAAGGCATCGTCAGAGTCGCTGTCATTCGAGACATTGAAGAAGGAAATTCTGGACGGGAATTTCCGGTGTCTTTATGTACTTTCCGGTGATGAGGCTTATTTCCCGGAGGAATTGTGCCGTCTCATTATTGAGCATGCTATGAATCCGGCAGACAGAGATTTCAATCAGTTGATTCTCTATGGAAGTGATGTCTCCGCGGAAACCATAGTTTCATATTGTCAGGAATATCCTATGTTTTCCGTTTCCAACAGAAAACTCATAGTGGTGAAGGATGCTCAGTCCATCCGCAGGACGGAGGCTTTGGAAAAATACACTGAGAATATGTCCCGGACTACTGTTCTGGTTCTGCTGTACAGTGGAAAAACGATGGATAAGAGAACTTCTTTCTACAAGAAAGCCTCGGCAGCGGGAGCGGTGTTCGAGTCAGGGAAGGTGGAACTTGACAGGATGCCGGGATGGATAGATGGGTATGTCAGGTCTGTCGGTATGTCCATTACCCCTGACGCTTCACAGCTTCTCGCAGAAAGTGCTGGTACAAGTCTCCGGAAGGTGGTGATGGAAATCGACAAAATGCGGAAAAACCTTTCCGAGGAAACTTCTGTCATCGAAGTGGGGGATGTGGAGAAGAACGTGGGGGTAAGCCGGGAATTCAGCACGATGGAACTGACTTCTGCACTTTCCGCCCGCGATGCGAAGAGAGCATTCAAAATCGCCTGGTATTTCGGACGGTCTCCGAAACAGTATCCCATCCAGATGACATTAGGGTGGTTGTTCTACTTTTTTTCGAAGGTAGAGGCCATTCACGCTGCCGCGATGTCTCAGAATACTTCACGGCCGGATTTGAGTGCCGCTGCCACCAAGGCTGGAATATTTTATCGTTATGCGCAGCCATATATCGCTGCCGCACGCTCTTTCAGTTTGATGAAAACGATGAAAATCATCTCTCTTCTCCGTGAGTGCGATTACAAAAGCAAGAGCAATGAACGGGGTGAGGCATCTGATGGCGAACTTCTCACGGAACTCATCGCCAGAATACTGAACTAGAAAGATTGTTGTACCTTTGCAAAATGATTTTTGACCCGCTCAGGAAGAAAAATGTGCCGGATACACCAGAAGAGAGGGTAAGGCAGAGTGTCATCAGATGGCTCCACGAGGAACAGGGTGTTTCGATGGAACTTATGATGTCGGAGTATTCCTTTTTATGGAACGGAAGACGTCATAGAGCTGATATCATAGTGTTTGACAGGGAACTCAAACCGATTATCCTGGTCGAATGCAAGGCACCTGATGTTCCACTTTCTGACGATGTATGGCATCAGGCTCTCAGATATAACAGAGAACTTGATGTGAAGAAAATAATTCTTTGTAACGGTCGTCAAATGAAAATCTGGGAACGCTGAAAGAAAGGATGCATAAGTGCTCTGTGACTGGAGGATTCGGGAATATAGTTGATTTCTAATCGAATAGAATTATGAATATAAATCAGGTAGTTACGGATGATAGGTTGAAGAAGGTGATGCCTACGCTGCTGACTGTCCGGGAGGCTGCAGAAAAGCTGGGAGTACGGGCTTTTGTCATAGGTGGGTATGTGAGAGACCTTTTGCTTGGGCGTCCGAGTTCTGATATCGACATAGTGGTAGAGGGAAGTGGAGTGCGTCTGGCCGAAGAGGTAGGGAAACTTAACCATAATGCGAAAGTCGTGGTGTTCAAGCGTTTTGGAACCGCAATGCTTCATTCCCGTGGTATCGAAGTGGAGTTTGTGGGGGCACGGAAGGAATCATATCGCACGGATTCGCGCAAGCCTATAGTGGAAAACGGAACTCTCCGTGATGACCAGCTTCGCAGGGATTTTACCATAAATGCACTCTCTTTTTCTCTTCAGAAGGAAGATTTCGGTGAGATATATGACCCTTTCGGTGGAATCCGGGACCTCAATGACGGGATTATCAGGACGCCGCTGGACCCTGATATGACCTACAGCGATGACCCTCTCCGTATGATAAGGGGAATAAGGTTTGCCACTCAATTGCATTTCAAAATAGTGCCGGAATCGCTGGAGTCGATGATAAGGAATCGGGCAAGGCTTGCCATTTTATCCGTTGAACGTATTACGGAGGAGCTGAACAAGATATTGCTGGCTCCGAAACCTTCCATAGGTATCGATTTGCTTGACAGAACCAGCCTTTTGGAATTGATATTGCCGCAGGTGGCGGCTCTCAAAGGGGTGGAGGAACAGGATGGACATCGTCATAAGGACAATTTCAGGCATACACTCAAGGTGTTGGACAATGTGGCTGAGGTGAGCGATAATCTCTGGCTGCGGTGGGCTGCCCTGCTTCACGACATAGGCAAGGCGGTGACCAAGAAATACGAGCCGGGGACAGGGTGGACCTTCTACAGCCACAATTATGTGGGCGCCAAGATGGTCAGAAAAATTACAGGATATCTTCGCCTTCCTGTCGATAATATGAAATATGTCCAGAAACTTGTGGAACTTCATATGAGACCCATATCGCTTGTTGAAGACGAGGTGACGGATTCGGCAGTAAGGAGACTTCTTTTCGATGCAGGTGATGATATCGATGATTTGATGGTTCTCAGCGGGGCTGACATAACTTCGAAGAATGAGATGACAGTGGCCAGACACAGACATAATTTCGAATTGGTAAGGGAAAAACTGATAGAGGTGGAAGAGAATGATAAAGTGAGAAATTTTCAGCCCCCTGTAACAGGAGATATGATAATGGAAATATATGGTATTCCTCCATGCAGTACCATAGGAATCATTAAAGAATATATAAAGAATGCCATACTTGACGGAGTAATTCCTAATAACAGAGAAGAGGCTTTGAAACTTATGCGTGAAAAAGCGGCTGAACTCGGTCTTGTGGAAAAGGAGGATGTTTGTTTATCTGAAGCAAAGGAGGAACAACAATGAAGAAGCCGGGACTCGCATTATCCATTACACTTATTGTGATACTTGTGTCGCTACTTTCGCTATGTGTAATTATATTTGGGGATGAAGTGTCTTCCGGTCCTGCTCAGACGACACTTCTTCTGGTGTCAGTCATAATCTCGCTGATAGCAATGCTCCATCTGAAAGTGCCGTGGTCCTCCATAGAAGAGGCTATCGGATATAATCTTTACAAGACGGGACCGACTATGCTGATTCTTCTGGCTATCGGTGCACTCACTGCCACTTGGATGCTTTCAGGTATAGTGCCGACAATGATTTGTTATGGCCTCAAGATTATCAGTCCCAGGATTTTCATCGCCATCACGTTTGTTCTTTGTTGTCTTGTGTCCACACTGGCGGGAAGTTCCTGGACTACGATTGGAACTATAGGAGTAGCTATGCTTACGGCTGGGAAAATTGTGGGGATGCCGATGGGATGGATGGCAGGGGCCATCATCTCAGGGGCATATCTCGGAGACAAATTGTCTCCTCTTTCCGATACAGTCAATCTTGCCGCATCCATTGCGGGTTCGAATCTATATATCCACGTAAAATACTCTTTATACACTGCGATTCCTGCATTTGTGATGTGTCTTGCCGTATTCCTGATAGTAGGAATGGTTCATCCGGCTGCTTCATCAATAGATATGGCTACGCAGTCAGAGGCTCTCCAAAGCATATTTTATATTTCCCCGTGGCTGTTGTTGATTCCTGTAGTTACCATTTTTATGGTCGTTAAAAAAATTCCGGCATTTATCACCCTGTTCATTTCGGCATTATTTGCCGGAATCGTTTCATTTCTGGTACAAGATGAAATTATCTCCATAATATGCGGAGAATCCCGTGGATTCGGTGTTTTTCTTCAATCCATATTCAGAATGATGTCTTCACCGGTTTTT
Organism: Candidatus Minthomonas equi; assembly: GCA_018064575.1. GTDB lineage: Bacteria > Bacteroidota > Bacteroidia > Bacteroidales > UBA932 > Minthomonas > Minthomonas equi. Next base: position 2,855 of record JAGHUZ010000203.1, on the reverse strand, counting down.
ATTTCTACAGGTAATTCGTTGGTGGATCATCTGGCCTCCACCAGCGGAATGTATGGAATGGTGAATACTATATGGCTGATAATCTGCATAATGACGACAGGAGGAATCCTTTCTGCAAGCGGGATACTTGATACGATTACGGAAAAACTGGTATCAGTGATAAAAAGTTCCACTTCACTGGTTGTCACCACAATATGTACCTGTATTGTGAGTAATATGGTTTTGGCGGACCAGTATATGGCCATCCTATTGCCTGGAAATATGTTCAGCGATACATATAAGAAGATGGGATATGCTCCCGAAGTGCTCAGCCGGGCTATAGGGGATTCGGCCACGGTTAGTTCCGTTCTGGTACCTTGGAATACCTGTGCAGTGGCGCAATCCACTGTGCTGGGCATTGCTACGGTGGATTATTTCCCATATTCCATATTCTGCTTTATCACCCCGCTGATATCTATAGCCCTTGTGGCATTCAATGTCAATATACATAGGATAGAAAACAGGCAGATGATGTAGGATGTCTGTTTGTTTGTATTGCTATGTAAGTTATTGATTATTAGTAGAATGGTGTTCGGGGGGGGGTATTTGATTTTTTTTGCTGATTGAGAGATATATTTATTAACTTCGCGAAAATATTGTGTCTTGACTATGGGTAAGCTATTAAGATATATATATGAGCACTATTTTTCCAAAAGAGCTGTACCATATTGGATAATCTTGCTGATAGATAGTCTGGCTGTTTTACTTTCGGCCGCGTTGGCTTTATACCTTGAGAAGGGCTTGCTTTGGGCAAATCTTCATTTCTGGCCTATAGTCGGAGGGGTAGTACTTATTCTGGTTCTGTTCTTTGTGAACTTCAAATTCTTTCACACCTATTCCGGTGTTGTGCGTTTTTCTTCATTTGTCGATTTGAAGAATGTGATGGTGGCGAATTTGTCGTCATCCATATGTCTGTATCTTGTTTGTCTGGCGGTCGATTTTTTACAGATTAAATTCATAGTACTTCCTGATATTTATGGCATTCTGACGATATTCGTAATATCCACTTTGCTGATGTTCGTCTTCCGCTTGAATGTGAAGATATTATATGAAACCATCCGTAATGACTCGAAGGCAGAGAGAGTTTTCATATATGGGGTGAGGACGGGAGCGGTCGCTTTGGCTAAAAGTATCAAGAATGAGGACCCGGCCCGATATACCCTGGTCGGTTTCGTTAATCCTGACGAATTTCTGGACAGCAAGTACCTGATGGGAGTGCAAATTCGCAGGGACGGACCTCATCTGATTGAAAAAATGCAGAAGATGAGGGTATCTGCTCTATTGGTTTCTCCTCTGCAGACTGAATATTTCAGAAGTCGTGACGAGCTTATTTCCAATTTGATAGAAGCAGGTATCAAAATCATAATGATGCCGAATCCAGAAGAATGGGACGGACATTCGGATATTTTCAGGGAAAAGTTAAAAGAGGTGGAAATCGAAGATTTGCTTCCGAGGCAGAGAATTGATGTGGATTTGAAGGCCATAGAGGAGCAGCTTCGTGGAAAAAGTGTCCTGATTACCGGAGCTGCCGGTTCCATAGGATCGGAGATAGTGGCTCAAGTGGCAAAGTTCCATCCATCAGATATGATACTCGTCGATCAGGCTGAAACTCCGATGCACGATATCAGGATGATGATGAAAAGGCTTTACGGAGAAGATTGTCACGATGAGTCAAAGCGTGTGAAGGCGGCCACCATAGTGGCCAGCATAACGGACGAAGATTTTATGGAGAAACTTTTTGCCGCTCATCGTCCGGAGTATGTGTTTCACGCAGCCGCATACAAGCATGTTCCTATGATGGAGGACAATCCTTCCATAGCTATCAGGAACAATATCCGTGGTACCCGTATCATAGCTGATTTGTCGGTCAAATACGGAGTCAGAAAGTTTGTTATGATCTCCACTGACAAAGCTGTCAATCCCACTAATGTAATGGGATGTTCCAAGAGGATTTGTGAGATATACTGCCAGTCCCTGAATAAAGCCATACAGGAAGGTAAGGTGGAAGGCGTCACGCAGTTCGTTACTACCAGATTCGGAAACGTTTTGGGCAGCAATGGTTCAGTCATTCCTATTTTCCGTGAGCAGATAGCTTCAGGTGGCCCGGTTACGGTTACCGACCCGAATATAATACGCTATTTTATGCTTATTCCGGAGGCATGTAAACTGGTACTCGAAGCAGGTGTTATGGGACACGGGGGCGAAATCTTCGTATTCGATATGGGCAGACCTATCAAGATAGTAGAATTGGCAAAGCGGATGATAATTCTTTCCGGTGCCAAGAATATCGAAATCAAGTTCACCGGGCTCAGAGATGGAGAAAAACTTTATGAAGAGGTTCTTGCTGACAATGAAAACACGAAACCGACTGTCCATCCCAAGATAATGGTCGCTTCTGTACGTGAATATGATTACTCATTGGCTTGTGAAAATGAAGAGCGCTTGCTGGATGCCTCATATCGTCTTTCCAGAAAAGAGATAGTCAAGATGATGGAGGAAATCGTACCGGAATACAGGAGTACCAACGAACATTATCAGTAAAAAATGAAAGGCATTGTACTGGCCGGTGGTTCCGGCACAAGATTATATCCGATTACTAAAGGAGTTAGTAAGCAGTTGCTTCCTACATATGACAAGCCGATGGTTTATTATCCCATCTCCGTATTGATGCTTGCCGGGATTCGGGATATCCTTCTGATATCCACTCCTTATGACCTGCCAGGATTCAAGAGGCTTCTAGGTGATGGTTCCGATTACGGATTGAATCTCCAGTATGCCGAGCAGCCATCACCCGATGGCTTGGCGCAGGCCTTTAC
>JAGHUZ010000023.1 GCA_018064575.1 Candidatus Minthomonas equi | reverse complement strand
GTGAGAGGGTTACCGTAGTGCCCCATATTTTTATTGTTCAGTTCATACTCGCTGCTACTGGTGCCTGCGAAGAGTTCTGCGCTGAAGTCAAGTGTGGCTTTCCCGTTGGCTATCTTTTTGGTGGAGAGGAAAGGACGTTCCACGTGATAGCGTGGAAGGATGTCCAGTCTGGAGGTATTCCACATACCGACGTGGTAGAATGGTGGGGCGTTACGGTAGCTGTTGGAGAAATACCAGGAGTGCATTCTGTCGTGTGTGCCGCGTGAGGCGAGTTCGGGATGCTTGTAGTTGGCCGAGAGCACTTCGATCACTATTTCGTTTTCCATTCCTGCTCCTTTGAGGAATGGGTTGATATTGATGGTGGGGCCGCCGAACATACCGGTATGGGCTCCGATACATTTCCCGTTCACCCATACTTTGGAGTCATAATCCACTCCATCGAAACTGAAGTAGACGTTATCTCCTTCCTTGACGGCAGGAGTTTTGAATGTCTTGCAGTAGTAATGGGCCTGCTGTTCCAGATATTTATACTGATTCGAATTCAGATGTTCATAGGGGGCAGGAAGCTTTCCGGCTTTGTAATATGCCATCTGGACTGATGTGGGGGATGCTACGTTGATGAACTCTTTTCCTTGAAGTTCGGAGGTCGATTCTATCCTCGTGTCGAGAGAGTACAGATGCCAGTCTGCTGACATATCAATGTGCTGGGCTTCGGCTCTGGGGCAGATGTAGAATGCTGTCTCAAGTCTGGAAAGTCCGCTGTTGAATTCTTCAGCCGAGAGAGATAGGGCAGACAGGATAATGACTGTCAAAATGGAGATGTGTTTCATATATTCTTAGGTTTTGAAAAGATTTCAAGTGGGGTTAAAAGATTATGAAATTCTGATGGTAAATATACAAAATTTTATGAAGAAGAAAGAATTTTGGTATATGTGTTGAGAATTACATAAGGAGTGGAACTGTCAGAAGAGAGGAATGCGAGATTATCTGACAGATATCTCGCATAGGAAATCCTTCACTCAAAAAAAACCGGCCGGATATAATGTCCGGCCGGCCTCGATTATTGCGGTAATTTTTGTGTGACTACTTGGAGAGGGCTGTGGCTACGTCCACTGCCACAGCTACTGTGCATCCCACCATCGGGTTGTTCCCGATTCCAAGGAATCCCATCATTTCTACGTGTGCGGGAACTGATGATGATCCTGCGAACTGAGCGTCACTGTGCATACGTCCCATTGTGTCAGTCATACCGTATGAAGCGGGACCTGCAGCCATATTGTCGGGATGGAGGGTGCGTCCTGTACCTCCACCTGATGCCACACTGAAGTATGGTTTGCCGGCGAGGGTGCGCTCTTTCTTGTATGTGCCTGCCACGGGGTGCTGGAAGCGGGTAGGATTTGTGGAATTACCGGTGATGGATACATCGACACCTTCTTTCCACATAATGGCGACACCTTCGCGTACGTCATTGGCACCATAGCATTTTACCTTTGCGCGGGGACCGTCAGAGTAGGGTATTTCCTGTACTACTTTGAGTTCGCCCGTGAAATAATCGAACTCAGTCTGGACATACGTGAAACCGTTGATGCGGGATATAATCATAGCTGCGTCCTTTCCGAGACCGTTCAGGATACAACGAAGGGGTTCCTTGCGGACTTTGTCAGCCTTGGCTGCGATTTTGATGGCTCCTTCTGCGGCTGCGAATGATTCGTGGCCGGCGAGGAAAGCGAAGCATTTTGTCTCTTCGCGGAGAAGACGTGCGGCCAGATTACCGTGACCGATACCGACCTTGCGGTCATCAGCCACTGAACCTGGGATACAGAAGGCCTGAAGTCCGAGACCGATGGCTTCGGCCGCGTCTGCGGCATTCTTACAGCCTTTCCTGATGGCGATGGCAGCACCTACCACGTATGCCCACTTCGCGTTTTCGAAGCAGATGGGCTGGGTTTCTTCGCAGGTTTTGTAAGGGTCGAGGCCATATTGCTCGCAAATCTGGTTTGCTTCCTCGATGCTCTTGATTCCGTTAGCGTTGAGAACAGCGAGAATCTGTTTGATT
>JAGHUZ010000297.1 GCA_018064575.1 Candidatus Minthomonas equi | reverse complement strand
GCCCAGTCTGCACCAGGAGGGGTCTATATGAAAGTATGCTCCGATACCTCCGAATACACCGGCTATCATTTTATCGGAAGGATGTCTGTAAAGCCGTTTCTTTATCTGCCGTGTCTCTTCAGCATTGTTTTCGGGCTCGCCGAATATTTCTTCGGGACTGCCCACTATCCCTATCACTTCTGTGGCCATACTGACGGAGATTACACCGGTTTTCCCGCCTCTGTCGATAAACAGTTCTGCGAGACGCTCTTCGATGGCTTCCACTATTTCCTTCCCATTGGGATGGCTGCTGTAGTGGGCATTGAGTTTGGAGATATATTCTTCGACGAGTCTGTATGCGTCATCCTCAAGGGTGAATGCGATACCGCCTATGCTGACCTTGGTAACTTTATTCATAATGTATGTATGTTTAACCGTTGTTTCTGATAAATGTGATGGTCTCCACCAATTCCTTCCAGGCGGAATCCAGTTCGTTGAGCGTTTCAAGTCCCTTCGGGGTTATCGAATAGTATTTTCTCGGAGGCCCCTGAGTGGATTCTTCCCAACGGTAAGTCAGAAGGCCTTGATTCTTCTCCCTTATGAGCAGAGGGTAGAGGGTTCCTTCCACTACTATCATATTTGCATTTTTCAGTTCAGTTATAAGCGAGGAAGGATATGCATCTTTTTTGGCCAGAATGCTCAGGATACAGTATTCGAGGAATCCTTTCCTCATCTGGGATTTGATATTGTCGGCATTTGTCGTGATTATTTCCATATTGCTAGCTTGTTTATTTCGTGTTTGAGTAAAGTTTTATGTTTTCTGCTGTGGCAGGGACACCGTGCATCTGGCATTTTTGGACGGCATTGGTGGCTTGCGGAACCACAATCCAAATAACTATGTATGCCCAGAAACCGGCTGTGGCGAAGAATAGGAGTATAATCGCGAGAATACGGGTGAGGGTGACATCGATGTCGAAGTACGCGGCCAGACCGCTGCAGACACCGCCGATGATTTTTTGGTCAGTATCGCGGAAAAAGCGCTTGTTAACTGAAGAACCCGATGTCGTGGAGTAGTCTTCAGAAGATGTACCTGTGTGACATTCTGTGCTCCCGTCCGGAAGCCCTATCCGGGAAATCACCTTTTCTACAGTAGAAACACTGACGACGTCGCGGTAAGAGGATGAGAGAAATTCGGTCAGAAGGTCAGCGATTCTGCTCTCAACGTCCTCCATAACTTCTACGGACTCGATGCCCATATCTATTTGTTTGCTGAAAGACTTGAGGTAAGCTTCCATTTTAAGGTAGGCATCTTCGTCTAATGTAAAGGACTTGCCGCCGATACCGGCATTGATGACTTTTTTCATTTTCGGACAAATTCAGAGGCTATTATTACTTTTTATTACCATTATTTTGGTATTGCAAAGATAAAGTAAAATTTTAGTACTATGCAAAACAAAATACTATTTTAAGAAAAATTTTGCGCAATACACAGTGATTCGCGTCCGCGCAAAGTTTCTCTGGCAGAGGCGTCTGTCAGAACCCTTTCTATATGAGTCCCATCTGTTCAGGGGTGAAACCGGTGATGCGGCATATTGTCTCCAGAGGAATATCCTCCTTCATCATCGCTCTGGCAACTTCCGTCCTGCCTTCAGCTCTGCCTTCAGCGAGAGCCTTGGCGTGTTCATCTTCGCGGGCTTCTGTGAGAGCTACGAGTATGTCGTTCTTCGCTGTCACCAAAACTTTCGGGCATTTCCTTGAGTCCCGCGATGTTCTTCAGCGAGTACATGAATCTGTCAACGGGATTCTTCGACTCCTTGGCGCTTTTGTCGAACCTGTCGAGACAAAGGTATAAATA
>JAGHUZ010000055.1 GCA_018064575.1 Candidatus Minthomonas equi | reverse complement strand
TGTTAATAACATAAGAAAATATTCATAAAACTAATCGCTTATGTCTGTATTGGATACAAGAGAGGCCTTAAAGGCTGAAATTGATAAGGTGGCTGAAGTAGCCTCTTACCTTTGGGAAAAAGGATGGGCTGAAAGAAATGGAGGCAATATCGTTGTCAACGTCACTGAGTATATCGATGACAGTATGCGTGCAATGCCTGCCATATCCGATTCCATCTCCTTCAATATGGTTCTTCCAAATCTGAAAGGATGCTGGTTCTATTGCAAGGGAACCAACCGTCGTATGCGCGATTTGGCCCGTTTCCCTATGGATAACGGCTCGCTCATACGCATTTGCGATGATTGTGCATCATATGAAATGGTGGCTGACAAAGCGGTTAAACCCACATCTGAACTGGCATCGCATCTGGCAATGCATTCGCTGATGATTACCAGAGGAAATGGATACAAGGCTTCCATGCATACACATCCTATAGAACTGGTAGCTATGACTCATAATCGTGAGTTCCTCGGTAAGGATGTCCTCACCAGACTTCTCTGGTCTATGATTCCGGAAACCAGGGCATTCTGCCCCAAAGGGCTTGGAATTATCCCATACAAGATGCCGTCATCAGTCGAACTGGCAGATGCCACTGTAGCCCAATTGAATGAATATGACGTCGTTATGTGGGAAAAACACGGTGTATGCTCTGTCGCTCCCGATGTAATGGAAGCTTTTGACCAGATTGATGTTCTCAACAAAGCCGCCCTCATTTACATCGCTTCGCGTAATATGGGATTTGTTCCGGAAGGAATGTCTGATGCACAGATGCAGGAACTCAAAGAAGCATTTAATTTGTAAATGTTTGTACTGGACACGCACGTTGATACCCCTTCGATGCTCTTGGAGGACATAGACATCAGCCATAGGAGAGAAAGGGGGCATATCGATTTCCCCAGAATGAAAGAGGGGGGTGTAGATGGAGCCTTTTTCGCGATTTATACTCCAAAAGAGCTTGATGAAGTAGAAGCATCAAGATATGCCATTAGGCTTATTTCCAAGGTCTATGATGCCGTGGATTCAAGTAATGGTATAGCCAAGTTGGCGCTTTGTGCACAAGATGCCTACAGGAACAAGGATGCTGGAAAAATATCGGTTTTTATGGGAATGGAAAATGGAAGTCCCATAGGAAAAGACCTGAAAATGCTTCGGTTCTTCCACAGGATGGGCATTCGCTACCTGACATTGTGCCACAATGCCGATAATCTTATCTGCGATTCCGCAGCATCCGACAAACATACTTGGGGAGGCTTGTCCCCGTTCGGCCGTGAACTTGTCAGTGAGATGAATTCTCTGGGGGTGCTGGTAGATGTTTCCCACACTTCAGACGATACTTTCTATGACGTATTGAAACACTCTGTAAAACCGATAGTTGCGACACACTCTTGCTGTCGTTCATTATGCACCCATAGAAGAAATATTACGGACGAGATGCTGAAAGATATGGCATCAGAGGGAGGAGTGATTCAAATCAATTTTTATCCATTTTTCCTTCAGAACCATTTTTCAAATCCTGAATTGGACAAATTGATAGATGAATATGAACTATGGCAAAAACGTTATCGTGAGGATTTAAAAGACGAGGTAGCGCGCGACAAGTATTGGTCCATATCAGATACTCTGAATAATTATCCATCAGTATCTTATAAAAGAATCGCCGACCACGTGGACTACGCTGTTTCACTGGTAGGAACAGACCACGTAGGACTGGGTTCCGACTTTGATGGAATAGAAATAGCCCCGGAAGGTTTGCGTGACATTTCCTGTTACCATCTCATTCTGGATGAACTCAGGAGCAGGGGATACCTGGAGTCAGATATAGAAAAAATAGCCGGAGGAAATTTCCTTCGACTATTATAGAAAAGCTACCAATAACTCTTGTTATAGATTTAGCCTCAGTAGGTTAAGAGCGGAAGATGTAAACCTGTCTATATTGACCGACCTGTTGGAAGAGAATCTGAACATCCTGGAAATAACAGTAAGCCTGCCGTCATCTTCTTTTTTGGCCACTCCGACCCAAACGGTTCCAACCGGTTTTTCGGGCGTACCTCCATCCGGTCCGGCTATCCCGGTAGTGGCTATGGCGTAATCACTGTCAAGAGCATTCAGAACCCCTTTTGCCATAGCTTCGGCACATTCCGAACTTACGGCGCCCTTTGTATCCAAAATCTCCTGAGATACCCCTAAAACTGCCGTTTTTATACTATTGGCATAGGAAGTTACGGACCCTTTATAACACTGAGATACTCCGGGAATCAATGTAAACAGGGATGAAATCCGGCCTCCAGTACACGATTCCGCCACAGCAAGTGTTTTATGTTGTTCCATCAGCTTGGATGTTATGACACCCTGAAGAGTATCTTCTCCTTCACCATAGATGGCATCCCCGAGAATAGCGCGAAGTTCCGATATTTTTTCATCGACTCTGCGGGAGTTTTCACTCTGTTCTCCTCCATAAATCGAAAGCCTTAGCCTGACACCGGTAATCGAGTTGGGGAGATAGGCCAGATGCATATCGGAAGGGAGTGATTCTTCCCATTTTTCGATTTGTTTGGCCAATGCAGATTCAGGAATTCCAAATGTACTTATTGTCTTGTGATATATGGAGTCAAGTTTGAAGTGACCACATATATCTTCTTTTATATCAGGAAGTAGTCCAAGAGTCTCAAACGGCACGCCCGGAGCGGAATACAAGACGGGACAATGACTGTATGAAGTCTTTGGAAATCTGAATACCAGACAAGGCGCCGTACCCAATTTATTGACGATCACTTCGGCTCCTTCCGGAATATCAGCTTGAGCATA
>JAGHUZ010000192.1 GCA_018064575.1 Candidatus Minthomonas equi | reverse complement strand
TTTTCATTTTTATTGTTCTTTTAACTGTTATTTTATTGATATTGATTATTCTGAATCAGAATTGCTGTCCTATTACGAAGTGGAAGTTCGAACCTCCCTCTGATTTATTACCGACAGGGTCGAAACCATATCCCCAGTCAATACCCAGAAGGCCGACCATAGGGAGCATAATGCGGACGCCCACACCGGCTGACCGTTTAATGGAGAATGGATTGAAATCGACCATTTCTTCCCAGCAATTACCTCCTTCCAGAAATCCCAGCACGAAAATTGTCGATTGCGGTTGTAATAATACCGGGTATCTGAGTTCGACTGTAAACTTGTCATAAACGTGACCCACATAAATTCCCCTCTCGTTGTAGGGGGTAAGGGAATAATTCTCATAACCACGTAGTGAAATTATTTCGGCACCGTAGGTATTGTATCCCGACATTCCGTCACCACCGACCTGGAATCCCTCGAAAGGGGAATATCCCCATTTCTTGTTGTAGTAACCCAGATAACCGAACTGAGCGCGTGCCATAAGCACCAGATCTCCCACCAGTTTCGTATAAACCGCACCTTTGAAAGACCACTTGTGATACTCAATCCATTTGTAGTGTTCAGCATCGGTCATCTTGCTGTAATCCGTATCACTGGCTCTGAACAGTGAGTACGGAGGAGTAAGTGCGAGCGAAACGGAGAAATCCGACCCTTGGCGGGGGAATATCGCCTGGTCCGTCGAATTTCTGGCAAGGCTGACGGTATAACTCAGATTATGTGATTTCCCAGTCGAGAACAGGAAGTTATACCCCCAATCCTTAAGACTGTATGTCTGCCAGCTGAACTGATGTGAAAGTGTGAAATAATTGTCAGGCCATTTCAGACGGCTTCCGACACCTACCGCGATGCCATAGACACTGAACCACTGGTCGGGGTTCTGATAGTAATAATAAGAATTGGTCTGCTTTGAGAAATAGCCCGAGATATTCAGGGATATGGGCTTCTTTCCGAAAAGCCACGGTTCCGAAAAACTGATACTGGCATTCGAATAATAGGTACCGTTTGTCTGGAAACGGAGAGAGAGAACCTGCCCGTCTCCGAGAGGAACCGGTTTCCACGCGCCCTTGGTGAATAATCTTCGGATAGAAAAATTGTTAAAACTGATACCGACGGTTCCCACGAATGAATTGCCTCCCCAACCGCCGGAAAGTTCGAACTGGCTGTTCGGTTTTTCCTGAACATTGTATGTAATGTCCACCGTATTGCTCGCCTGATTCGGAATGACTGAAAAACCTCTGCTGGGATCACTTGCGACCTCGGGGTCGAAATGACCCATAGATGCTATTTCACGAATGGAACGTTCGAGATAGGACTGATTATACAGATAACCCGGTTTGGTGAAGACCTGACGGCGGACTACCCTTTCATTGGTAACGTTGTTCCCATTGATGATGATTTTATTGAAGGTGGCGGGCTTTCCTTCCACGACTCTCATTTCCACATCCACCGAGTCTCCCGCAATGGTCATTTCCACAGGCAGAACGTTGAAGAAAAGATACCCGCGGTCACGATACAGGGAGGATATATCCTGAAACTGTTTTTTCGGGTCCCCGTTAAGCCGCTTGTTCATATTGACGACATCATATATGTCCCCCTTCTTGATGGTGAGAACCTGATTCAGATACTCTGCCGGATAAACGGAGTTTCCGGTCCAGGTGATATTCCTGAAGTAATACTTCTTCCCTTCTTCAAAAACAAACTTGATTCCCATCCGGTTCGGCTTTATATAATAGATGGAATCCTTGATGAGACGCGCATCACGATAACCGGCTTCGTTGAATGCATCAATCATCGCACGCTTGTCGTTCTCGTAATCTTTTTCGTTGAACTTTTTCGATTTGAAGAAATTCATCAGGCGCGCATCTCTGGTCTTCTCCATATACTTGATAATTTTTTTATCCTGCACGTTTTCATTACCTACGAAATCGATGGTCTTGATTTTCACCTTGGGACCGCGCTTAATGTCAAAAGTCACCCGTATGGCATTTTTCACCAATGTATCTTTTTCCTGCAGGACATTTACTTCCGCATTGATGAACCCCTTCTCCTTATAGTAATTCTTTATCGCATTTACTGAAGACTTGAGAATGAAATCTGAAAGTTCGCTTCCGCGTCTGAGACTGAGTTTCTCCTTCAAGTCCGACTGCTCTGAATTTTTGACTCCACGATAACTCCAGCGCGAGACACGAGGTCTTTCCTTCAGCCGCAACACGAAATATGCAGTATCCCTGGCAGCAGACAGGCTGTCTATCTCGAAAGATACGGAAGAGAAGAAACGCTGATTCCAGATTCTTTTGACAATGGACGATGCGACTTCACCCGGAATCGTGATTTCCTGTCCCACCTGAAGTCCTGTAAGAGACACTATCTGATTTTGATTCAAGTATTTAATTCCATCCAGCCGAATTCCTCCGATGACATAGGTTCTCGCACGGGAATAATCCACTGTCACCGGCTTTGGAGTTTTCGTATCATTCTCTCCCTGATTCTGGGCATACAAGAGTGTATTCGCACAGAACATCAGCGAAAGAAGAGGGATAAGAATTCTACTATAACGCATAAACTGCATCGTGAATAATCAAAGTCGCAAATATAATAAAAATAATCACTCTCCAACCTGGACTTCGGTCTTTCCGAATCTTCTCTGCCTTCCGGCATAATCTTCCAAGGCTGCCTTGAACTGACTTCTACGAAAATCAGGCCAAAGCGTATCTGTAAAATAGAATTCGGTATAGGCACACTGCCACAGCATATAATTGCTTATTCTCTGCTCTCCGCTGGTACGAATCATCAAGTCCGGGTCCGGAATCCCCGCAGTGCTCAGGTATGTGGAGAATTTCTGCTCATCCAGACGGCCACAGGAACTTCCGTCCCCGGCATATTTCTCCACCGCCTGCAGGATATCCCACTTACCGCTGTAATTGAGCATCACTATCAGTGTCATCCCCGAATTTCCCGAAGTTTCCTCTTCTGCCTCCCGGATATCCTCGCACAGTTCCGGAGGAAGCTGTTTCCTGTTTCCGATGACGCGGAAACGGATATTGTTTTTCATAAAAACCGGCCTCTCATTAAGGACCGAACGTGCCATCAGGGCCATCAACCCGACAACTTCATCC
>JAGHUZ010000166.1 GCA_018064575.1 Candidatus Minthomonas equi | reverse complement strand
TGGGTGAATATAGGAATGACATCATCAAAAGTGGCGAAAAGTACTTGAATTACGAATGGAAGGTGGTGCCTGCGACCGCATATCTGGCTTATGAACAAAATGGAAACAGAGGTATAATGGAAGGGCCTCTCGGATCCAATAATCAGGCTATCGCTTCTCTCTTTGCTGCAGAACTTGCTGAAGGTCAGGGTAGGTTTATTCCTCAGATTATCAACGGAATGTATCACGCCTGTGAAATGACGTCATGGTCTCTTTCTGCACATCTGGCCGGTCTTTCCTTCTGCAGGAGATCCCTTCCGGAGAAAGGGGACAATACCTTGGAATTAACTCAGGGAGGAATGAGTCAGATGTTCAGTTGGATAATGTATTATCTGCACGATGAATTCGACAAGATTCAGCCGGAATTCAGCAGGAGGTTCGCTTCCGAAATCAAATACCGTGAACTGGATTCATATCTGGAAAGGGATGATTTCTGGTGGATGGGTCTCGGTGATAACTTCAATAAGAGAATGTTGAATAACTGGACTCCATGGTGTACGGCCAATGCTCTCCTTTCATTTATGCTTATGGAAAATGATAGAGACCGTCTGGCACAGGCAGTTTGGAAAGGAATCCAGTCTGTGGATCAGTATCTGAACTGTGTCCAGGGTGACGGCGGCATCGAAGAAGGTCCTTCATACTGGGGCCACGCTCCCGGCAAACTATATGATTATCTTAATGCGCTCAGTATGATTACCGGAGGGAAAATCACCATTTTCGATGAAAAGCAGGTCCGAGATATGGGAGAATATATCGTGCGCTCATACGTGGGAGACGGTTGGGTAGTGAATTTCGCTGATGCTTCGGCTCGCGGTGGCGGACTCGGAGACCTCATCTATCGTTACGGTAAGGCTGTCAGCAGCGACCTTATGATGGGTTATGCCACATATCTGAAGGATAGAAATCCAAACTATCGCATCTCTGCCGGATTGGACGTTTCCAGATTCCTGGAATCTCTGTCCTATGATAAAGAATATAAAAACAGTACCTGTAAGTATGAAGCATCCAATTATACCTGGTATCCTGAAACCGAATTCCATTATATGTCTGATACAGAGGGCGTGTTTGTGGCAGCACGCGGCGGTTTTAATGATGAAAGCCACAATCATAATGATATAGGCAGTTTTAACCTCTATTATGACAATTATCCTGTGCTGATAGATGTCGGCGTAGGAACATATACCCGTCAGACATTCAGTAGTGAAAGGTATTCCATCTGGACTATGCAGAGCCGTTATCATAACGTGCCTGAAATCAATGGTGTAACACAGAAGGACGGAGAACAGTACCGTGCTTCCGAATGTATATCGACGCCAAAAAGTTTTTCAGTGAATATCGCAGGAGCTTATCCCGCCGAGGCCAAGGTTCAGAAGT
>JAGHUZ010000162.1 GCA_018064575.1 Candidatus Minthomonas equi | reverse complement strand
TTTCCGTTGTTTTCCGTGAGGGAGTGGGGGGGGGCACCGTTGGGTAGGGGATCGATGTCGATGTTTCCTCCATTCTCTTCGACGAGCTCTGAGAGACAGTTGAATTGTCCTCCGGCACCGTGGTCGTGAACTGAAACGATGGTGTTATAGTCTTTTTCCGAAAGTGCCCTGATGGCATTGTAAACGCGTTTCTGCATTTCAGGGTTACTGCGTTGTACGGCGTTGAGTTCGATGGAATTGGCATATTCTCCTGTGTTTACGGACGATACTGCACCGCCGCCCATTCCTATGCGGTAATTGTCACCCCCGAGAAGAACTATTTTGTCACCCTTGACCGGGGTGTCCTTGAGGGAGTCTTTTCTTTTGGCGAAGCCGATACCTCCGGCAAGCATTATGACTTTGTCATAACCATACTGGCGGGTGTTTCCGTCGGGGTCGTTTTCCACGTGTTCGAGAGTGTCAAGCGAGCCGCAGATAAGTGGCTGCCCGAATTTGTTTCCGAAGTCTGACGCTCCGTTGGAAGCCTTTGTCAGAATCTGCTGTGGCGTCTGATAAAGCCAGGGACGTCCTTCCGTCTGTTCCCAGGATCTTGGGGCTATTCCTTCGGGGGTGGCGGCTGCTTCTTCCGGAGTCATCGCCCCTGCGGAAGAAGTTTCTTCAAAACGTGGATAAGATGTCATATAGCACGCGGTGCCCGCGATGGGGAAGGAACCTTTGCCTCCGGCTATCCTGTCTCTGATTTCTCCTCCCGAACCGGTGGCCGCACCGTTGAACGGCTCGACGGTGGTGGGGAAGTTGTGGGTTTCGGCCTTGAGGGAAATAACGGTCTTCTCCTCCTTCATTTTGAAGAAATCGGCTTTGGTCGCGGTGGCGGGGTAGAACATTTTGACTTTCGGCCCTTCGATGAACGCGCAATTGTCCTTATAGGCGGAAACTATGCGGCCGGGGTTGGTCTTGGACGTTTTCTTTATCATCTGGAAAAGAGTGGATTCCATCTCGATGCCGTCGATGATGAATGTGCCGTTGAATATTTTATGGCGGCAGTGTTCCGAATTGACCTGTGAAAATCCGAATACCTCGCTGTCTGTGAGCGGTCTCTTGAGTTTTTCGCTCAGATTCTTGAGATATTGTATCTCGTCTTTCGACAGGGCAAGCCCTTCCTTGAGATTATATGCCTCGAAATCAGTGATATATTCTACGGCATCAGGCTGCTTGTCTATGGTGAAGATGTTCTGGTCGAGGGTATGGTAGATGCGCTGAAGCATCTTGTCGTATTTGATTTCACTGTCCCCTTTTTCTGAGGAAACAGGGAAATATTCCTCGATTCTGGATATGCCGCAGATATTCATATTCCTGGTGATTTCTACAGCAGTAGTACTCCACGGGGTAATCATCTCACGTCTGGGGCATATGAACGTGCCTTCAATGGTGTCAGAGGAAACTGATTCTGTTTCTGAAAATAACCAGTTTAATGCGTCTGTCTCTTCTTTTTTCAGAGAATGGTCACACTGGACCGCAAGAATATGCTCGGTGTTGGAGCGGAAAAAAAGTATCATTTAAGAAAATAGATATTATGTTTCTTGTAATCTGCAAAAGTAACATTTTTTCTATGTAAAATACTACTTTTGCGTGAAGAAACACTTTGTATATATAACGCGCTATGAAATTCATCAGTTGGAATGTAAATGGTCTCAGAGCTGTATGCAGCAAGGGCTTTGCAGAAATATTCAATAAATTCAATGCGGATTTCGTGTGCCTTCAGGAGACTAAATTACAGGCAGGCCAGATAGAACTGAATTTTCCGGGGTATGAATCCTACTGGGATTTTGCCGAAAAAAAAGGCTATTCAGGCACTGTGATTTTTACACGAATCAAACCACTTTCTGTAAGGTATGGCTTGGAAATGGAGGAACACGACAGGGAAGGGCGCAGCGTTACGCTGGAAATGAAGGAGTTTTATCTGGTCTGTGTCTATACACCGAATTCACAGGATGAATTGAAGCGTCTGTCTTACCGTATGCAGTGGGAAGACGCTTTCCGCTGTTATTTGAACCGTCTGGCCTCCGAAAAACCTGTCATAGTCTGTGGTGACATGAATGTGGCGCACGAGGAAATCGACCTTAAAAATCCATCCACTAACCATTTCAATGCCGGTTTTTCGGATGAGGAAAGGGCTAAGATGACCGAACTTCTCTCTTCCGGTTTCACTGACAGTTGGCGTTATCAGCATCCGGCTGAACAGAAATTTTCCTGGTGGTCCTACCGGATGAGGGCCCGCGAGAGGAATGTGGGGTGGCGTATCGACTATTTTCTGGTTTCCGATTCCTTGAAAGACAGAATACAGCACACGGACATCCTTAATGATGTCTATGGCTCCGATCACTGCCCTGTAGAATTGTCGCTGGATTTTTAGAAGCTGTTTAAACCTTACAAAACCCTTGAAAATCATCGTTTCGTACCGGAACAGGCCGATGATCTTCTTGCTTTGCAGGCTGCATTCGCATTCCAATCCCAGGGATGGGGGCTTCTCAATAGACCCTATTGAACAGTATCACAGGTAGTTTCCTCCCTGCTGCGAACCGTTGGCGGAGGTCCGCTCATAAAACAAGAAGAGGCCGACA
>JAGHUZ010000027.1 GCA_018064575.1 Candidatus Minthomonas equi | reverse complement strand
GGTATGATTTATTTCTCTATCTCCAAACTTTTTTCAATTATTTGTCTAAAAATGTCACCCTTCCCGAAACCGCATTCAGAGCGGAGTTCATTTACCGTTCCCTGCTCTATGAAAGTGTCCGGTATGCCGAGACTGATGATTTTCCCGGCATATCCTTTCCCGCTCAGATATTCTGCCACGGCACCGTGCAGACCACCGATGATCGTGCCGTCTTCCACGGTTATGATTATCTGGCATTTCTCCGCTGTCCTGTCGATGGCCTCCGTGTCCAGTGGCTTCAGGAATCTCATATCGTAATGCAGTACCTCCACTTTTTTTTCGGAGGCTTCCCGCACGGCCTCGCAGACGAGGTTCCCTACGGGGCCTATGGAAAGTATTCCTATCCCTGTGCCGTCGTGCAGAAGATTGGCCGTGCCTAATTTTATCCGGGAGAAAGGAAGCTTTCTCCATTGTACTCCCTGTCCCAGACCTCGCGGATATCTAATGACTGTGGCAGGGTATGTGTCGTCCTGTGCGGAATAGAGAAGGTTTCTCAGTTCTGTCTCGTTCAGTGGCGAGGCTATCGTAATCCCTGGTATCGGGCGGCAGAATGCCATATCGAAGGCTCCGTGGTGTGTCGGCCCGTCTTCTCCCACCAGTCCTCCTCTGTCAAGGCAGAAAATCACCTTGAGCCCCTGCAGTGCGACATCGTGGATGATGCCGTCATAAGCCCGTTGCGTAAAGGTGGAATATATGCAGCAGAAAGGAAGCCATCCCTCTGCTGCCAGACCTGCCGAAAATGTGACTGCGTGCTGTTCGGCGATTCCGACGTCAAAACACCTGTCCGGGTATTTGTCCATCATCGGGAGAAGGCCGGAACCGGAAGCCATAGCCGGGGTGACGGCTATTATTCTGTCATTGATTCCAGCAAGCTACACGAGTGTCTCACCGAATACATCCTGATAACTGGAGATATCCGCACATCCCGGTGTGCGTGCACCTGTTTCCGGGTCGAATTTACCCGGGGCGTGCCAGATTTCCTGATTCTTTTCGGCCGGGGAATATCCTTTCCCTTTCCGGGTGATGACGTGCAGAAGCTTTGGCCCTCCGATGTCCTTGAGACTGGTGAGTGTCTCCACAAGCGTCCGGATGTCATTTCCGTTTATGGCTCCGAAATATCTCATTCCGAGAGATTCGAACAGAGAACCTTTGGTGCTGTTCATCAGCGCGGTCTTGGTGCTGAAAGTTATTTTTCGGAACAGTTTCTTGGTGGGTGCGGATATGCGGTTCCAGATTTTGGACTTTATGCTATTGTAGGTCTTGGAAGTGGAGATGCGCAGAAGGTGATTGTGCAACGCCCCGCTGGTGGGGTCTATGGAAATGCCGTTGTCATTCAGGATGACGAGAATGTCATCCTTGAGAAAACCTGCCTGATTCAATCCTTCGTATGCGAGTCCTCCGGTCATAGCGCCGTCACCTATGACGGCTATCACTTTCTTTTTCTGTCCGTTCAGCCTGGCGGCAACAGCCATTCCCAGAGCAGCGGATACGGAGGTCGATGCGTGACCGGCACCGAATGAATCGTAGGGACTTTCAGTGCGTTTCGGGAAGCCGCTCAAACCGTCTTTGCTTCTGTTGCGGCGGAATGCTTCTTTTCTTCCTGTGATGATTTTGTGAGCGTATGCCTGATGTCCGACATCCCAGACAAGTTTGTCGGAGGGGGTGTCGAATACATAGTGAACCGCCACAGCCAGTTCCACGGCACCCAGGCTTGCACCGAGGTGGCCGGGATTATGGGAGCAGCATTCTACCATATATTCCCTGATTTCAGAACACAGGACCTCGAGTTGGTCGAGGTCCATTTTTCTGATGTCTGCGGGAGAATTGACCTTTTCAAGCAGACTGCCCACGACCTGTTTTATCTAACGATGGTCTGGTCTCTGTCGGGACCGAGTGAAATGATTTTTACAGGAACTCCTACGCTCTTTTCGATGAATGCTATATAGTCTTTGAATTCAGTGGGAAGTTCTTTCTCGTCACGTATGCCGGAAAGAGGCTTTTTCCATCCCTTGAACTCTTTATATATAGGTGTTACTTCTGCATAGGTGTCGTATGGAACGCGGTCGGTTTCTTCTGAGCCGACATTATATCCTACTGCGACCTTGATGGTGTCGAAATCGTCCATCACGTCAGCTTTCATCATAATGAGACCGGTTACGCCGTTGAGCATTACCGCGTATCTGAGGGCAGGAATGTCGAGCCATCCGGTTCTTCTGGGACGACCTGTGGTGGCTCCGAATTCATGACCGGCCTGACGGAGTTTTTCACCGGTTTCATCGAAGAGTTCAGTAGGGAAGGGACCGCTGCCGACTCTGGTGCAGTAAGCCTTGAAGATGCCGAAGACGTTTCCGATGGAGGAAGGCGCCACTCCGAGACCGAGGCAGGCACCGGAACAGGTGGTGGTGGATGATGTTACAAATGGGTATGAACCGAAATCCACGTCGAGCATCGAGCCTTGTGCTCCTTCTGCGAGAACAGTCTTGCCTTCGGCAATGAGGGAGTTGATGTAATATTCTCCGTCCACGATGGGGAAGGTCTTGACGTATTCGATGGCTTCCATCCATTGTTCCTGATTGGCTTCGGGGTCGTATTGGAAGTTGAACTGTTTCAGGTAAGCAATGTGCTTGTTCTTGAGAGCTTCGAATCTGGAGGGGAAGTCAAATGAGAGAATGTCACCTATGCGCAGACCGTTGCGTCCGGTCTTGTCCATATAGGTGGGACCGATTCCCTTCAGAGTGGAACCGATTTTTGATTTGCCCTTGGATGCTTCGGATGCCGCATCGATGGTGCGGTGGGTGGGGAGGATGAGGTGAGCCTTTTTTGATATGACTATTCTTTCGCGTACCGGAACCCCGAGTGATTCGAGTTGTGTACATTCTTCACGGAAGATGATGGGGTCGAAAACGACGCCGTTACCTATTATGTTTACCGTGCCTTCCCTGAAGACTCCTGATGGAACGGAATGAAGGACGAATGATGTGTTTCCGAACTGAATGGAGTGCCCTGCGTTGGGACCGCCTTGAAAACGTGCTACGACCGGATATTTTTCCGAAAGGACGTCCACTATCTTTCCTTTCCCTTCGTCACCCCACTGCAGACCTAATACTACATCTACCTGTTTCATGGTTTATGATTGGATTTGTGTTGTTGGTTATTTATTGATTTTCAGAATTTTCAGAATGGAAGGTCATCCTCTTCCTGCAGATTCGGCGCCGGAGCTGCCGCGGGTACCGGTGCAGGTGCAGGAACCGGCTGCTGGGGCTGGTTGTATGCCTGATTACCGGTGGAGTAGGCCGATCTGGGCTGAGGCTGATATGCATTCGGTGCCGGCTGAGGAGCCTCATCATTGTCCGTTCTGCGTCCGAGAAGCTGGAAATTGTCCGCCACTATCTCTGTAATGGTGCGGGAGGCTCCGGTCTGGTCGGTGTACTGGCGTGAGGTAATCTTACCTTCTACATATAACTGGGTGCCTTTCTTGACGTACTTTTCGGCGACTTCTGCCAAAGTTCTCCAGCACACGATGTTGTGCCATTCTGTCTGTTCTTTCGTTTCTCCGGTGTTGCGGTCCCGGTATCTTTCGGATGTGGCAAGTGTGAAATTGGCCTTTACCACTCCGGATTCAAGATGACGTACTTCCGGATTTTTCCCTGCATTTCCTATCAGCATTACTTTGTTGAGTGCCATAATGTTTTATCTGTATTGGTTAGTAAATAGTGTTCTTATTTGATGTTTGGCAGTTCCAGACCGAGTCCTTTCTTCTTGTCCCAGAATTTGAGGAAGAGTCCGATGAGCAGTGCGGCCACGCCGAGGAAGGCGAGCATAATGAGCGGGGCGGTGTAGTCATACGATACGGCTGCCACTTCCGGCCTCATAGTCCCGGCTTTTACGGCTTCGACGATTTCCGGATTGGAACTGTCGAGAATATTGCCGATAAGGAGAGGGAAGAGCCAGAGGCCTATGTTCTGAATCCAGAAAATGAGTGCGTAGGCGGAACCGATTACCTTGGAGTCCACCAGTTTCGGTACACTGGGCCATAGGGCTGCGGGAACCAGTGAGAAAGATGCTCCCAGTACCAGAATGGTGACGTATGCCACTATCGTACCGCCGACAGCGGAGCCTTTGAACAAAGGGAGTATGAATGCGAAGGTGAGGTGGCAGGCTATCAGCAGGAGAGAACCGAGCACGAGCATCGTGGCGGCCTTTCCCTTATTGTCAACAGTTTTTCCGAGGATGGGGGTGATGCCTACGGCCAGCAGCGGAAATACTGCGAAGATGGTTTCGGCGCTCTGGCGCATATAGCCCATAAAGCAGAATGTCACCAGAAGGATGATGGAGGCGGAGAGCAATGTGTATCTTATCGGCTTTCGTGAGGAGAAATTGCTCGCGAAAGCAGTGGCTGCCACTATCAGCATTATTATATACTGGACGATGGTTACCGAATTTGAAGCCCAGAATGAAGCGGCATCGGGTGCGGTGAAACTCAGATTACATTGCAGCATATTGACTGCATATTTCTGGAAGGGGAAGATGGCGGAGTAGTATAGCACGCACAGGAGCGCTACCAGCCAGAAGCCTCCGGAGGAGAGGATGCTTCCGATGTCACTGATTTTAAAGGGGTCGTCCTTTTCTTCCGCCTCACCTGTCTGGGTGTCCAGTTTGCTGTCCATAAAAAAGTAAACTATGAACATTATGAGGGCTATCATCAGTAGAACCACGCCAAAGGCCACGGAACGGGTGACATCGATATTTCCTCCAAGTTTGGCAAAGAAGGGAGAGAATATCATACAAGTGGCCACTCCGAGGCGGGCGAGTGCCATTTCCGAACCCATCGCGAGAGCCATCTCGCGTCCCTTGAACCATTTGACGATACCTCTTGATACTGTGATGCCTCCCATTTCAGCGCCGCAGCCGAAGAGCATAAAACCGATGGCGGCGAGTTTGGCCGAAGCGGGCATTCCGAGGTAGAAAGGGGAAATATTCAGTTCGTCGAAACCTGGGATATAGTTCAGGTGGGTGTCAAACCAGGCCTCAAGGCCGCTGCCAGAAAAACTTTCGCTTATGGAGTACCATTCTATGCAGGCACCGGTGAGCATTATCGCACCGGAGAGGAGGGCCGTAAAACGGACTCCCATCTTGTCCAGAATGATGCCTGCGAAGATGAGAAAGAAAACGAATACGTTCAGGAACGTTTCAGCTCCCTGCATAGTCCCGAATGCTTTTGAATCCCAGCCTCTGGTGGACTCCATCAAATCTTTGATGGGGGAAAGGATGTCCATAAATATGTAGGCGCAAAACATCGCCAGGGCCAGAAGCAGGAGGGCTGTCCAGCGGAGGGCGGGATTGTCCCGCATAGTGGAGAAGGTTTGGGCGGTCATTGTATTCCGATATTGAAATTTTGTACGTCCGCAAAGATAAGGTTTTTCTCAAAAGAAGAGTATCTTTGTAGCGGTAATATTTATAGATATGAATAACAAGCGTAAAATTGGCATCAGATGGATAGTGCTGCTCTGTCTGGCACTTCCGATGTTCGCATCTTATTTTTTTGATGATATTTTTTCCACTGTGAGTCATCTTTTCCAGACTCCGGAACTTCTGGAACTGAATTGGAATATGGGGGATTACGGTCATTACAAGAGTGCATATTCGCTCCTGTGTGTGTTCGGTGGTCTCGTGTTCTGCGGTATCCTGCTGGATAAGTGGGGTGTCAGGGTGACGGGGTCGGTTTTTGTGGGGATGATGCTGGTGGGAGCTGCGCTTATACGCTATGCCGTTTCCGAATCATTTGCCGCAGGCGGAGTCAATGTGTGGCTGTCGCAGTTTTTTCCGAAGCCATCGGTCTCGGTGGCATATCTTGGCTGTGCCCTTTTCGGTCTTGGTAGTGAAATCGCCGGCGTGGCGGTGAACCGTTCCATATCGAAATGGTTCAAGGGGAAGGAAATCGCCCTCGCAATGGGTATCCAGCTTGCCCTTGCCCGTCTCGGTACCGCTACCGCAATGCTTCTGGTTCCCAGAATCGTGAACGTTTCTCAAACGCCCATTCCCTTCGCGGAAACCGCCAGGGGGGCTGTAATCGGTCTGACTCTGATAATCGTGGGTGTCATCGTATGGGCTGTGTTCGTGGCGTTGGATGCCGCTTCCGACCGCAGGGTGGCAGGAACTGTTCCGGAAACGGCGGCTTCGCCGGATGGGGATTCGTCCGGGGACGAGTTCCATCTGCGTGATGTGCTGAAGGTTTTGGGCAATAAGAATTTTCTGCTTATAGCATTGCTATGCGTCACTTTCTACTGCTGTATAGTCTCTTTCCGGAAATTCGCCTCCGCAATAGTTATTCCCCGTTTCGGGGTGGACGCCGCGGTGGCTTCCGTGATGGTTTCAATGATACCGTTCTGTACACTTGTGTTTGCGCCCCTGTTCGGGGCAATGGTGGACCGTATGGGGCACGGAACCCGCGTGATGGTCTTCGGGGCTTGTATGGTGGCTCTGGCTCATCTGATTCTGGCATTTGCCCCTTCGGTGGCGGTGTTCGGGTATCTGGGCATTGTTCTCCTGGGTCTCGGATATTCTCTGGTGCCTGCGGCGATGTGGCCTTCCGTTCCGAAACTGGTACCCGAAAAAGTGCTTGGTACGGCGTTTTCGCTTTTGTACTGGATTCAAAATATGGGACTGATGGCGGTTCCCCTGCTGGTCGGTGGTATTATGGAACGGAATGGGGGGCAGCCTGTCGTGGCGGCGGGGAAAGCGGAACTTCTGTTCATCGGCATTTCCGCCCTGGCCATATTGACTTCATTGATTATAGCCGGAACGTCCAGACGTCATCCGGAACTGGGACTTGACCAGAAGTGTAAAAAGTGAGAAACTGTTTGGAAAGTTATGAAAGGGATAAAACTTGTAATTTTCGATTTTGACGGGACCATCGGCGATACGAAGGATTTGATAATCAAGGCTATGTTTAATGCGAAGGACAGATGGAACTGGACGCTTCCATCTGTCAGGGAATGTGAGGAGATTATCGGACTACCACTGAAGGAGGGATTCCGTAAAATTTTTCCGGGTTTGACGGAAGAACAGTTGGAGTGCAGGTGCAGTGAATACAGGACTTATTTTATAGACAATTGTATGGACTTGGTTCCTAGTGCATTCCCTCACGTGGAAGAGACTCTTTCGGAACTGAAGTCGCGCGGTATAAGACTGACCATCGCTTCTTCGCGGCACAAAACGTCTCTTACTCAATATCTGAACGGAATGAAACTCCTCGATTTCTTTGAGTATATCGTCGGTCCGGAAGACGTGGCTAAGGGAAAGCCGAGTCCGGATCCGGTATTGAAGACATTGGAGACGCTGGGACTTGGTCCCGGTGAGTCAGTTGTGATGGGTGATACCTCCTACGATATTCTGATGGGTGTCAGAGCAGGGGCGTATACCTGCGGAGTCTCCTATGGAGTGGGGACAGTCGAACAGTTGGAAGAGGCTGGCGCCGGGTATGTTGTGAACGATTTCGCGGACATCCTTTCCGTTATAGCGGAGATAGAGAAGAATCAGCAGGCTTGAAAGTATCCGTAATAAGACCGAGAATGCGGTAGGTGGCCAACGCCTGGAGGCGTAGCCATTCTGTTCCGGGGATGTAGTTCATTCCGGGAACTTTTTTTATGGAACTGTCGTAGTATTTCGCTTCGAGAACTGTTTTTCCCTCGAAGTCACATAATTCAAGTTCGGGAATCGATACCGGTAAGGTGTATATGATGAAATCCGCGAGGCGGACTTGGTCCGGAAGTGCTGACAGAGGGAAAGATGGAATCCGGATGTCACTGGATTCTGAATGGCTTGGGCTGTGTGATGTGGTGGCGTGTTTGAGATGGTCGATGAAGCGGAGTACTGTTTCCCCGGTTCTGTTGACTATGGCGACTCCGACTGCTGTGGAGAGGGCTGCCACGGTGGCGGCTTTGCCGGCTCCTCCGCATCCGACTACCAGAACTTTAGGTCTTGACGGGCCCACAGGGGCTTTCCGCTCACGAATCCACTGACGGAGTATTTCCGTGACGGCGATGACATCGGTGTTGTGTGCAATGATGCGGCCATTACGCTTAATCAGCAGGTTGGCGGCTCCGATGGCGGTACATTGCGCTGAGGATTCATCCGCCGCCCTGAATGCAGGCTCCTTGTAAGGAGTGGTGACATTAACGGCATAGTAGTCGCAGAGAAATCGCCCGTATGCTTTCTTGAAGTCATTGTCTTCCAGTAAATCATAACTGAAACGTTCCAGAACTTCATTTCTTCCGGCGAAAGTCCTATAGAAGAGTTCAGGACTACGGCTTTGTCTGACGGGCCAGCCCATTACTCCGAGTCTGAGAGGATTTTTGTCTGTCGGCATATTCAAAACAGATTTTCATTCGGTGTGGAGGGTGGGTGTGTTTCTCTGACGCAGTGCTTCGAAGCATAGAATGGCGGCGGATACAGATACGTTCAGTGAATCGAGGCGGCCGAGCATAGGGATTCTGATTTTACTGGAAGAGGCGGTGCGCCATTGCTGTGTGAGACCTGTGGATTCTGTTCCGAAGACGATGGCTGTGGGAGGTGTCATATCCGAATCATAATAAGGTACAGAATCCTGAAGCTGGGCTGTAAGTATCTGTATGGAGTGATTAAGAAGGAATGAAATGGCCTCGGCGGAAGTGCAGCAGACGATTTTTCCAGTGAAGACGCCTCCGAGACTTGCTCGTATGAGGTTTGGGTTATAAAGGTCTGTGAGAGGGTCGCAGAGTATGACGGCATCGGCTCCTACGGCATCTGCCGTTCGGAGCAGGGCTCCGATATTACCCGGCTTTTCGATGCTTTCAGCTACCATAATCAGGACCGGATTTCCGGAAATCATTCCCGTGATGTCGATTCCAAGGTCGTCCAGAGTGAGCGGTACGGGAGTGCGGAAAACCGTTACGAGTCCTTCTGTCCCTTCGCGGTATGCGATGCGGGAATAGAGTTCGGCTGTCACTTCGAGGATGGAACAGACATTGCCGCGGGCGGCAGACGATATCGCCTCCGGCAAGTGGGGCAGTATCTCCGGGCAATGAAAGAGCATTTCCGGTACAAAGCCCGCTTCGATGGCGTGTTCCGTTTCACGGACACCTTCGACGGGGAAGAGTCCCGCTTCACGTCTGGAACGCGATTTCTCCATCAGGGTGATGAGTTCCCTGATGCGGGGGTTGCGGGTGGAAGAAATGATTTCCGTCATTGCTCTGCAGCATCTTCTTTGGGCACTTTCTTCTCCGGTTTCATCTGGGGGAAGAAGAGTACGTCCTGGATGGAAGGGGAGTCGGTCATAAACATAGTGAGACGGTCGATTCCCATTCCCATTCCGGATGTGGGAGGCATTCCATATTCGAGGGCGCGTACAAAGTCCATATCAATGTACATCGCCTCGTCATCCCCTTTGTCCTTGAGTTTGAGCTGTTCCTCGAATCTGAAAAGCTGGTCGATGGGGTCATTCAACTCGCTGTATGCGTTGGCGAGTTCCTTGCCGTTTACGAAGAGTTCGAAGCGCTCGGTGAGTTCCGGGTTTGAACGGTGTCTCTTGGTAAGGGGTGACATCTGCCAGGGGTAGTCGGTTATGAAGGTGGGCTGAATAAGATTCGGCTCGCAGAATTCTCCGAAGAGGGCATCCACGAGTTTGTCGTAACCCATCGAAGGGGATGTCTCGACGTTCTTCTCCGCGCATACCTTGCGCAATTCATCTTCCGGCATTCCGGTAATGTCCACTCCTGCGTATTCCCTGATGGCTTCGAGCATTGGGAGACGGCGATAGGGAGCCTTGAATTCGATTTCCTTGTCCCCGATGGGAAGCAATGTCTTTCCGTGGAGGGTGAATGCTATCTTTTCGAGCATTTTTTCGACGAAGTTCATCATCCACTTGTAGTCCTTGTAGGCTACATAGATTTCCATACAGGTAAATTCGGGGTTGTGGGTGCGGACCATCCCTTCATTTCTGAAGTCCTTGGCGAATTCATAGACTCCGGGATATCCTCCGACGATGAGCCGTTTCAGGTAGAGTTCGTTGGCTATGCGGAGGTAGAGCGGGATGTCGAGGGTGTTGTGGTGGGTGACGAAGGGGCGTGCGGTGGCGCCTCCGGGAATGGACTGGAGAATGGGAGTCTCGACTTCGAGGCATCCGGCTTCATTGAAGTATTCGCGCATAGTGGCGATGATTTTCGAACGCATCTCGAAGACGCGGCGGACCTGAGGATTGACGATGAGGTCGACGTATCTCATTCTGTATCTGAGTTCCGGGTCAGCGAAGGAATCATATACTTCACCGTCCTTTTCTTTTACGATGGGGAGGACGCGGAGAGACTTGCTCAGGACTGTCAGTTCCTTGGCGTGGATGGAAAGCTGTCCTGTCTGTGTGATGAATGCGTATCCTTTGATTCCGATGATGTCTCCTATGTCGAGAAGTTTCTTGAAGACTGTGTTGTACATAGTCTTGTCTTCTCCCGGACCGATTTCATCGCGCTTTACGTAAACCTGAATTCGTCCCTTTGAGTCCTGAAGTTCCATAAAGGAGGCTGCACCCATTATGCGGCGGCTCATTATGCGGCCGGCTATTACGATGTTATCCAACGGGCATTTCTCAGGGTCGTACTTCGCCTTTATCTCTTCAGAGTCTATATTAACATCGTACATAGCTGCAGGATAGGGTTCGATTCCCAGTTCTCGCAGTTTGGTGATGGCTTCACGCCTGAGCAATTCCTGTTCGTTGAATGTCTGTTCCATAAATTCTTTCAGTATAATTAATCTTTTTCTTTTGCATAGAAATTCGTAAACCATTTCAAGGCAGATTCTGAATCACAAAAGTATAGAATAGAACCCGTTTTGGAATATTTTTTGTTTAAAATCGTTCGAAAAAAGGATGAAATCATTAAATACGGGATGACAGTGGTTTTAAAAATTTGTTTTGAAAAGAATAAAAAGGTATTTTTGCGAAATTATAGTTTGATATGGCCTTAGTGAAGAAGTGGATAGTAAATGAAC
>JAGHUZ010000202.1 GCA_018064575.1 Candidatus Minthomonas equi | reverse complement strand
ATTCTTAGGTGAATAATCATAACTTTTTCTTAAATATTAATTGTTTTAAAACGGAATCATTATGAAACTCAGATATTTAGCATTTGTTGCAGCACTTGTTTCCTGTGTGTTCTCAGCCAATGCTCAGGAGAAAGAAAAACTCGGTAATGACATTTGGATCGGTGCCAACGCCGGTATTCTTTCAGGACAGAATTCTGATCAGATTCAACCTTATTTCTCAATAGAGGTAGGCAAATGGTTTACCCCTGTCTGGGGAGGCCGTGTGGCTATAGGTGGTTTCAGCCAGAAGTATGGTGGCAGGAATGAATCTTGGCTTAAACAGAATGTTGAACAGTGGGACAGTAAGCAGAATTTCGGTGAACTTAACGTCGACGGTATTTTTAATCTGTCTCAGGCTATCAGCAAGAAGTCTCTTCCCCTCTGCGATTTCTATCTCTTCTTGGGTCCCACGATGAATCTGGCATCGAAGTGTACAAAGTTCACTGGTGATGCTACTGCTGACGGTACTTATGTAGTGGAAGATGCTGATGGTGTTAAGGCTCGTTTCGGTGCTACAGCCGGTGCAGGTCTTTCATTCAATCTTTCAAAATATTGCGCTCTCGGTGTAGAATATCGCACAGGTGTTACCCCTTCCATTTTCGGTGATGCTTCAGTAGCCCGCAAAGCTGAAAATACCAACCGTTTCACTCTCCGCTTCGCTTATACCTTCGGCGGTCGCCTCGGTAAGGATGGTTTCGCCAAGAAACACGGCCGTGTTGAAACTGTTACCAATACAGTAGAGGTTCCGGTTGAGAAGATTGTTACCAAGGAAGTTGTTAAAGAAGTTGAAAAAGTAGTTACCAAGGTTGTTGGAAATTATGTATTCTTCGCTATCAACAAATCCACTCTCACCAATCAGTACAAAGTCTGCCTCAGCGCTCTTGCAAAGGCTATCAAGGAAGGTCCGAAAGATGCTGTTTACACTGTAGCAGGTTATGCTGACAAGGCTACCGGTTCCGCCAAGTTCAATCAGAAACTTTCTGAGAACCGTGCCAAGGTCGTTTATGACTATCTTGTATCTGAGGGCGTTAACCCCGCTCAGCTCAAGACTGTTGCTAACGGTGGTGTAGAAAATATGTTCTTCGACCAGGCATCACTCTCTCGCGTAGCCATCATAGCTGAGTAATTCGGTTTGTAACCTGGATTCAGGTCAAATGTCAATAAAGCGGGCGGAAATTTTTCCGCCCGCTTTTATTGGTTCGCTTTCAAGAAATGCCAGTGGTCGTAATTTTTTCCGGAAAAATCGTTTATATTTGTGCATCATAGGTAATATTATTGGAATGAATACAATTGTCTGTTCTGATGTGGTTAAGAAATTCGGTGCCTATACAGCTTTGAATTCCGTCTCCATAGAAGTCCCGGAAGGAAAGATTTTCGGACTTCTCGGACCGAATGGGGCTGGAAAGACCACTCTCATCAGAATTATAAACCAAATCTCTATACCTGATTCAGGTGTCATTCTTTTTAATGGAAGACCGCTGAAGAGGGAGGATGTATATAATATAGGTTATCTCCCTGAAGAAAGAGGGCTGTACCGTAAGATGAAAGTCGGTGAGCAGGCTGTGTATCTGGCCAGGTTGAAAGGACTTTCCACCTCAGATGCCACTCGCGAGTTGAAAATCTGGTTCATTAAGTTCGGAATACAGGATTGGTGGGGGAAGAAAGTGGAAGAACTCTCAAAGGGTATGGCCCAGAAAGTTCAGTTCATAACTACCGTTCTCCATAGACCTAAGCTGCTTATTCTTGATGAACCTTTTTCCGGCTTCGACCCGGTTAACGTTCAGTTGGTGCGTGATGAAATCATCAGAATGAGGGATGAGGGCACGACCATTATGCTTTCCACGCACAATATGGAATCAGTGGAGACGATGTGTGACAATATCGCTCTTATTAATAAAAGTAATCTGGTCGTGGCTGGAGGAGTGGATCATATACGCAGGGAACACGGAAACAATCAGATGGAAGTGGTATATCGCGGAGATGCACCGGCCGCTTTTTCTTCCGAAGTCTTTTCTGTCGCATTTGATGAAGAATATAAAGGTGGACGCAGGGCTTTGCTGGACGTGGTTAAAGGTACGGCTTCGGGAAGAGTGCTTCTGGATTTGGTGGCAGCCACTGAGGAAATAATATCCTTTAGTGAACTGATTCCCAGTATGAACGATATTTTCATCAAATTGGTAAAAGGAGAATAGTTATGAATATAGGTAGAATAAATCTGGTCCTTGGAAGGGAATTTGCCATACGGGTGAAGAAAAAATCATTCATTCTCACTACCATATTGACTCCCATCTTCTTTGCTGCCCTGATGATAGTGCCGTCACTCATTATGTTGAATGACAATGGCGATAAGCGGCAGTCCGTAGTGGTCGTGGATAAGTCCGGCATCGTAGTACCTTATCTGAAAGATTCGGAAAACATAAAATATACAGTCAGTGACACTGATAACTTGGAGGTACTTAAAAGTGATTTGAGACAGGAAAATTCAGATGCGGATATTCTGGCAGTTTTCTCGGAACTTGATGAGAACAATAATCTGTCTCTGGCCACTTATTCGGTCAAGCAGATAAACGGAGATGCCAAGAATGCCATTTCCCACTGTGGTGATGATGCTGTACAGGCTTACAAACTGTCCAAATATGATATAGCGAATCTTGATGCCATAATGGCTGACCTCAAGTATAAGGTCAAGGTGAACACGTATATGATAAGCGAGGAGGGAGAAGAGAAGGAGAACAGTAACGAAATCAGTATGGCGCTTTCATATATTATGGCGTCTATGATTTACATTTTCGTCTTTATGTTTGGAAATATGGTGATGCAGAGCGTGATTCAGGAGAAATCAAACAGAATAGTAGAGGTAATCATTTCGTCCGTAAAGCCTTTCGAATTGATGATAGGCAAGATTTTCGGTGTCGCTTGTGTCGCTGTAGTGCAGTTTTTGATATGGATAGTGCTGACATTTGGAATAGTGTCAGTCGTCTCTGTCGCTTCCGGAATCGGTTCAGACCCCGAGCAGATGGTAGCGGCGGCAGATGCCACCCAGATTATTGCTTCAGGAGATATGGCCAATCCTGTGGCGGATATCACCTCTTCCGGAATGATGTCAACTATTTCATCAACGCTTGGCAATATCAATTTTCCGTTCATTATCGGGTGTTTCCTGATATATTTCGTTTTGGGATATCTTCTTTTCGCTTCAATGTTCGCGGCCGTAGGTTCTGCAGTGGATAATGAAGCCGATACGAGTCAGCTGACCCTGCCGGTGACGATTCCACTTATTCTTGGCTTATTCATAATGCTTCATACTTTCCAACATCCTGAGAGTTCTCTGTCCGTATGGGCATCAATCATCCCTTGGACATCTCCAATGGTTATGCTGGCCAGAATTCCCTTTGAAAATGTCGTTCCTATGTGGCAATTGCTCCTCTCCATCTTCCTTTTGCTTGTCACTTTCGTCGGCACGGTCTATCTGGCTGGGAAAATATATCGTACCGGAATTCTGATGTATGGCAAGAAGGCTACCTGGAAAGATTTGATGAAATGGCTTAAATTTTAATGGTATGACTATAACTGAAGAATATAACGCGATTTTTGACGGACAGATTCACGAGTATCATAATCTGGATGACGTGGATGCACCTATGGTGAATCCATATGAAAAAGGAACTTTGGAGTATCTCCTATGTATGAAGAACTGGATTGATACGGTTCAGTGGCATCTTGAGGATATTATCCGAAATCCATCCATCAATCCTGTCGATGCGCTTTCCATAAAGCGTAGAATAGACAAATCAAATCAGGACAGGACAGATTTGGTCGAAAAAATCGATGACTGGTTTTTTGACAGTTTTTCCAAGGTGGAGAAGCTTGAAAATGCCGGCATAAACACTGAAACTCCAGCCTGGGCCATCGACCGCCTTTCCATACTGGCTCTTAAAATTTATCATATGAAAGCCGAGGCGGAACGTACAGATGCCTCGGAAGACCATAAGGCTTCTTGTCAGAAAAAGCTGGAAACACTTCTAATCCAGAGAGTGGATTTATCACAGGCGATAGAACAATTGCTTGAAGAACTCTCATCGGGGAGGAAATATATGAAACTTTATCGGCAGATGAAGATGTACAATGACCCATCGTTGAATCCGATTCTGTATAAGCAGAAATAGTGCGGCATTGAATCAATGAGATCAAGGCGCAGACATATTTTGGTGATTCGTTTTTCCGCTTTGGGTGACGTGGCTGTTCTGGCTCCTGTCCTCAGGCAGAAGATTAGCGAAAACCCGGAAGTCGATGTGACCCTTGCCGGACCCAAGATGCTCGCACCGCTTTTTGCAGACATTCCCCATTTCTCTTATATCGGAATAGACAAACGTTCCGGAATCCTGAAAATCTTCAGGCAGTTGATGGAATGCCGGCCTACCGTTGTGGCGGACCTGCATTCCGTAATCAGATCCTTTATTCTGGATTTTCTTTTTATTCTTCACCTGATTCCCGTGCACGTGATGTCCAAGCGGCGTATGATGAGAAAACGCTTGTTGAAAAATAAAAATGTCCGACTTGAGGCTTCCTGGCAGAGGTATGATTATGTTTTGAGACAGGCAGGGCTGAAAGGGGTAGTGGAAATGCCACCTTATATTATTCATTCCAAGTCATCCGACGGTGTGAGGAGGGTAGGCATAGCTCCTTTCTCTACAGCCAGGGGAAAGGATTATCCTGTGGAAAAGATGGAAACAGTTCTGGAAAAATTATCTGCCCAGCCATTGATGGAAATTCATCTTTTCGGAGGGAAAGAGCATTATCGCTTTTTTACTGAATGGGCAGAAAAATATTCCAATGTGTTCATTTTACATTCAGACACTTTTTCAGATGAGTTGGAACTGATTAAAAAACTGGACGTTATGGTCAGTATGGATTCCGCCAATCTGCATTTTGCTTCAGCAGTCGGTGTTCCTGCCGTTACGGTATGGGGTGCCACTCATCCTTTTTGTGGATTTGCCCCCTGGCGGCAGAATCCGGAATGGTCGGTGCAGCTCGATTTGCCTTGCAGGCCATGTTCCATTTATGGAAGCAAACCCTGTGAAAAAGGAACATATGAATGTATGGAATCCATTCCTCCGGAAATGATAGTGGAAAAGGTTATGATGGTATTGAATCAATAAAAAAGAAGTACCAAAAACGATACTTCTTTTTCCTTCTTAACCAAAAACTTAACCTATGAAAAAACAATCTGCCTTAAGGTAAGCAAAGGCTGTGCCAAAGTCAGATGAGTTCGTCTCCAAGGGAAAAATTTTTAGGATTTTTAGCCACGACCCCCTTATTCTTATACCATTGGCGTATTCTTTTCAAATCTGCCTGAGCATTGTCGCTAAGTTCTATTTTCTCTCCTCTTCCGACAGTTTTCGTCTTCCAGTCAAAGTATCCGGTGTAAACGGGAACTCCTGCAGCCCGGGCGATAGTGTGGAATCCTGTTTTCCATTTTTTGACCGCTTTCCTTGTCCCTTCAGGAGCCAGACATAAGTGAAGAGTGTCTCTTTTTTTGAATTCTTCCACCATTTGTCTGACCAGACTGGAACCTCCTTTTGTGCTC
>JAGHUZ010000017.1 GCA_018064575.1 Candidatus Minthomonas equi | reverse complement strand
TCTTCGTTCGGCGTATTGGTGGCATTGACAGGTTCAGCCGTGTGACTAGGCAATATGTGGCGGTTTCCCTATCTGATGGGGACTAATGGAGGTGCTGCATTCATTTTGATTTATATCGTAAGCATCATTCTGGTTTCGCTGCCCATAATGGTCTCAGAAATGATTATCGGAAGGCGTGGAGCTTCGAATCCTGCCGGGTCTCTGTTCCATCTTTCATCAGGGAACAAAGTCTGGAGAATGTTGGGATTCCTGATGGTGTTGGCCCCATTTTTCATAATGTGTTTTTACGGAGTGGTGGGAGGCTGGACCGTCGATTATCTGTTTAGATCTTTGACAGCATCTTTCTCGGAAATGGGCACTGAGGCAGCGTGCAGTGCCGCGTTTGCAGAAACGATGTCTTCTCCCATACGGCCGTTGATATTTATGTTTTTGTTCGTTTTGGCATCAGGGATGATACTCAGTGCCGGAGTCCAGAAGGGTATAGAGCGATATTCTAAAATACTTATGCCTATCCTTCTGCTGGTGATGGTCATACTGGCGCTTTATTCGTGTACACTGCCGGGGGCTTCTGACGGACTTAAGTTTATGTTCCGTCCGGATTTCTCGAAGGTGAACGGAGGTACTGTTCTGGCTGCGTTCGGGCAGTCATTTTTCTCGCTCAGTCTCGGGGCCGGTACGGTTTTGACCTATTCTTCGTATATGAAGAAATCTCAGGATATAGCGGGAATGGGTAATTGGACTGCTATATCGGATACCTGTTTTGCCCTTATCGCCGGGATGGCCATAATCCCCGCAGTTTTCGCCTATGGCTTTTCTCCAAGCGAGGGACCCGGATTGGTCTTCGTGGTTCTACCTGCCATCTTTTCCCATATAACTGGTGGAGCCATTCTGGCAATAGCCTTTTTCTTCTCGCTCTTCATCGCTGCCATCACATCATATCTCTCCCTTATGGAAGTGGTGGTGGTCTGCTTGAGTGAGGAATTGAAAATATCCCGAAAACGTGCAGTCATAATTACGATGTCATTTGTCGTGCTTTTCGGTATCCTATGCTCTCTTTCCTGCGGACCGCTTCAGGACATTACATTGTTCGGGAAGAATATTTTTGATTTGATGGATTTCACCTCATCCAATATTCTGATGACACTCGGGGGTCTCGTAGTGGTTCTCTTCATAGGGTGGAAGATGAAAAAGGAGGATTTCTTCGATGAAATTTCCAGTTCCGGCAAATATAAACATGCATATTACTCACTCTTTTATTATCTGGTCAAGTATTTCTCCCCGATAATCATCATCGTGATAATGTTTGTCGGACTTTTTGGGTATTGATGGAATGAATACTTTCAAGCATCCGTTAGTAATCGCCGGTCCCTGCAGTGCAGAAAGTCTGGAGCAGGTAATTGGTATTGCGGAGGCACTGTCTTCTGCGGGTGTTCAGATTTTCAGAGCCGGGGTATGGAAACCCCGTACCAGACCGGGAGGGTTTGAAGGCATCGGGAAAGAGGCTCTTGAATGGCTGAAAGAGGTGAAGAAAAAAACCTTAATGGCCGTCACTACGGAGGTGGCCAATTCTGTTCACGTGGAGGAAGCTCTATCTGCCGGAATAGATATCTTATGGCTGGGTGCACGCACCACCGTAAATCCATTCGCTGTCCAGGAAATAGCGGATTCGCTCAGAGGTGTGGATGTTCCTGTATTTATAAAAAATCCTATTA
The DNA here is from genome assembly GCA_018064575.1 of Candidatus Minthomonas equi. Lineage (GTDB taxonomy): Bacteria > Bacteroidota > Bacteroidia > Bacteroidales > UBA932 > Minthomonas > Minthomonas equi. The sequence continues at coordinate 2,891 of JAGHUZ010000017.1, read as the reverse complement.
ATCCGGATATAGAACTCTGGTGCGGTGCCGTTCAGCGACTTCGGAATGCCGGTGTTTCCGATTTGGGGCTGATTCATCGCGGATTCTCATCGTATCAGGAAAAGCTTTACCGTAACAGTCCCATCTGGCAGATTCCTATAGAGATGAAGCGCAGATTCCCGCAGCTGCCTATGATTTGTGACCCGAGTCATATCGCCGGAAGCAGGGAACTTGTTCCGCAGCTCTGTCAGCAGGCTATGGATTTGAGTTTTGACGGTTTGATGATAGAAACTCACATCCATCCCGACAGTGCTTTGAGCGATGGTCAGCAGCAATTGGAGCCAAAAACTCTTATCCGTCTCCTGCAGTCACTGGAATTTCGAGAAAACGATGACCTTGCAGAAAGATTGACGGTGTTTCGGGACAGGATAGACAAGATAGACCGTTCTCTTATGGAATTGCTCTCGGAGAGGATGAAGATTTCCAGGGAAATAGGCGTTTATAAAAAGGCGCATAGGATTCCGGTTCTCCAGAATAGAAGATACGATACTATCCTGCAGGAAAGTGTGACTCAGGCCAGGGAATTGGATTTGCCACCTGACTTCGTGGCCACTCTGATGAAGGCCATTCACGAAGAGAGCGTTAAGCAGCAGATGTCATGAAAATATGTACGAGTCTGGGGTACTGTAGCGTTTCCGAATGCGTGAAAACATCCATTGGGGAGGAAATGGTGGAAGTGCGTGCGGACTTATGCGGTTTCAGTGTCGGGGAGACGGTTTCTGTTCTGAAGGATATTTCCTGTGAAAAGATACTTACCGTCAGGACTTCGGACGGAGGTGATCTTATGGAAATCCTTGGCCGGCTTGACGAGGGGAATCTCGACTATGTCGATTTGTCGTTGGATGCCGCACGGGATTTCTCTGACCGGGTAAGGGATGCCATCCATTTTTTGGGAGGGAAATACATCGTATCGTTTCATGATTTCAAGGATACTCCCTGTCTGGATGAATTATATGAGATTTATGACATCTGCGTCAGCAGGGGAGCGGATATCGTAAAGATAGTGACTACAGCTTCCTGTACTGAGGATGCTTCCAGGGTTCTCGAACTTTATCGGAAGAAAAGTCTGTGCAAGCCGCTTGTAGCTTTCGCAATGGGTGAGTGCGGCAGTTTTTCACGGCGGTTGTGCCTTATGCTCGGAGCACCGTTCACTTATTGCTCTCCCGATGGAGGAAAGGCTACCGCTTCGGGACAGTGGTGCGCTTCCCGGATGAGGAGGAGTCTCTCACCGGAAGCATATCCCATCGACCTGCATCATTTGCCACGGAGCAGGGTGGATGCGCTCCCCTGTTCCAAGAGTTTTGCCCAGAGGGCTATTATCGGAGCCGGTCTGGCGGAGGGGCGGAGCGTGCTGCGTGGATATGTCGGATGTGATGATACGGAGGCGGCACTGCGCGTGATTCGTTCTTTCGGCGCCGTTGTGCGGGTGGAGGGGGATGTTCTGACCATTGATGGGGTATCTCCCCGGAATATTGCGGTATCGCATATTGATGTCGGAGAGAGCGGATTGCTCTCCAGAATGATGATACCCATCGCTTCGCTGTTTGTCCGGGACGGTTCGCGCGTGACTGTGGATGGGGAAGGAACTCTCAGGCGGCGAATCTGCAGGATTCGGAAGATGCTGTTGGCGCTGCAGGCGGAAAGGTGGTTTCGAATGAGGGGTATATGCCATTTGTGCTTGAGGCGCCGCTGATGGGTGGTGATGTCGAAGTGGATGCGTCGTTAAGTTCACAGAGCGTGACAGGGCTGTTGATGTCGCTGCCATTGCTTCCTGTGAATTCGGTGGTAACGGTGAAAAAACCGGTCAGTCAGCCTTATCTTCGGATGACTGTCGAGGTTTTGGAAAAATTCGGTGTGAGACTGCGATGTGTGGATTCATCGTCCGATGCATTGAGGTTTTCTATTCAAGGGGGGCTGCATTACCGTCCGGCAGATATGATACTGGAACCCGACTGGAGTTCTGCAGCCACACTGATGGTGGCTTCACATATCGCGCGATATCTTCGTCCTCAGTGGAAGCTTTCTATTCCGGATATACGGACGGGGACCGCTCAGGCAGACGAACGGGTTCTGGAACTTCTTCAGCGCTGCGGTGAACTTGAAGCATTTGAATTCGATGCCACTGACTGTCCTGATTTGTTTCCCATAGCCGCCACTCTGGCCTGTTTCTGCCGGGGAACATCGAAATTGAGAGGTGTCGGCAGACTTTACGGAAAGGAGAGCAATAGAGCCGAGTCGATTCTTTCCGAATTGACAGTTCTGGGAGGAAGGATTTCCATAAGGGAAAATGATATGATAATCCGCGGTACCGGTGGACTTCACGGTGGATACGTCAGCTCCCATCACGACCATAGGATGGCTATGGCACTGGCGGTAGCATCACTTTTTATCGATGCTCCAGTCAGAATCGATGAAATGGACTGCGTGTCAAAATCATTCCCTTCCTTCGCTGCCTGTCTGGAGAGATATGTGGGTAGAGGAGAAGAATCTGCTTGTTATAACAAACGGAGAGGATAGCGGCTGAAGGATATTTCTGATGCTCAATGTGAGCAAAACAGAGTCTCTGTGCTTACGGCCTATGTGGTGATGCCCCTGGAACCAAGCTTCGTTCAAGGGCGTTGTCAGAGTGCTTGCGAAATGAGTCCCATCTGCTCAGGGGTAAATCCGGTGATACGGCATATTGTCTCCAGAGGAATATTCTCCTTCATCATCGCTCTGGCAACTTCCGTCCTGCCTTTGGCTTCACCTTCAGCGAGAGCCTTGGCGTGTTCATCTTCGCGGGCTTCTGCGAGAGCTACGAGTATGTCGTTCTTCGTTGTCATATTCTTGTGAATCTCTATTTCGTGAATGGC
>JAGHUZ010000290.1 GCA_018064575.1 Candidatus Minthomonas equi | reverse complement strand
ACGTGATGCACTTCTCGCCCTTCAGGGCAATGGTCTTCTTCGCACCGGGAGCCAGCAGGACGCCGCCGGCTTTGTTCACATCATCGGTCTGGAGGCTCTTGTCTCCTATGAGTTTCATACCGCAGGCATAAATCTGTTTGGAGTACTTTTTCATTGTATTCCCGTCAAAACTCTCGACAGTGACACCGGGCTTGTATGAACGGTAGATAATCTGATAATAATGACCGTGCTTTTCCGGAGTCATCGTCGAATCATATGGACGGAAAGTAACCTTGCAACTCTTGCCGTAAGGTATGGGAAGGGTAAGGTTGTGGCCCACCCAGGTAAGATTGTCCGACTTTGCAGGAGCCACATAACTGAAAGGGTAGCCTACGAGACCGGTTCCGCCGACAAGGGCTTTGTTCTGCATTTTGGTGACCGGCTTCTCCGCCCCGTCGATATAGAAGATATAGTCTCCGCCTTCGCCATCACAATAGCCTCCGTATGCAGTCCAGAATCCGAGAATCACACCGGGGCCATAGTCTTCCTGCATCACATATTCAGTCCGACCGTTGATGGTTTCTTCCCGGATATAGTTATCGAAATCGTGGTTTGCAAACCATCCTCTGCCCCAGTCGCGGCCGGATTCGGGACGGAATTTACTATCTTCGGCTGCCGTGGCAGGCGTTACCGATTCCCGGGAATAACTCGACGACTGACGGCATACATATTCGTTCACAGGCCACTTGGCGTGGAATGAAGGGTCTGACATCTCATCAAGAAGACCGGTAAAGGTGACGTCATAATGCTGCGCCGCTGCCGGCATAGCCGAAATAAGGGACAGTACGGAAAGGATAATTACCCGCGATGCTGCTGATGCACCGTAAAAAATATTCATATAGTCTGATTTTTATTTTCATTCAAAACTGATATCCGCAGAATCCTTCCCTGCATCAGGATTCAGACTACAAATTTAGCATTTTTTTACGAGTGGAAAGACTTATACCACTCGGAGAAGGCACGGAGCCCCTGACGGAGTGTGGTTGACGGTTTGAAGCCGAAGTCGCGTTCGAGGGCGGATGTGTCGGCAAATGTCACGGGGACATCTCCCGGCTGCATCGGGACAAGTTCCTTGTGGGCTTCGAAGTCATAGTCTGCGGGAAGCACTCCGGCTGTCATCAACTCTTCCTGAAGGATTTGCACGAAATCCAAAAGATTCTCCGGACTGGAGTTGCCGATATTGTAAATTTTATAAGGTGGCAGCGGCAGTCCATCCACCCCTACCTTTTTCTCAGGAGCCCTGTGCATCACACGCTGAACACCTTCGACGATGTCGTCAACGTATGTAAAGTCGCGCTTGCAGTTACCGTAGTTGAAAATCTGTATCTTTTCGCCCCTAATGAGTTTGTCGGTGAAACCGAAGTAGGCCATATCAGGACGGCCGGCAGGTCCATAGACTGTAAAGAACCTCAAGCCGGTGCTGGGGATGTTGTAGAGCTTGCTATAGCTGTGTGCCAGCAATTCGTTGCTTTTCTTGGTGGCTGCGTAAAGGCTGACAGGGTTATCCACCTTGTCCTCTTCGCTGAAGGGGACCTTGGCATTGCCGCCATAGACCGAACTTGATGAAGCATAGACCAGATGCTCCACGCCCTTGTACCCTGTACCGTCATCGGCGAATCTGTAACTGCCGCGGCAGGCTTCAAGAATGTTGTAGAAGCCGATGAGGTTACTCTCGATGTATGCACCGGGGTTAGTGATACTGTATCGCACACCAGCCTGAGCGGCAAGGTTGACGATTATATCGAACTTATGCTTTCCAAACAGGCTGTCAATCAAAGCCTTGTCGGCGATATTCCCTCTGATGAAGGTGTAGCGGTTCTCCGGATGCTTTACGGCTTCGGCCTCAATCTGCCCAAGACGCCACTCCTTGAGACTGACGTCATAGTAGTCATTGACGGAGTCGAGACCCACGATTTCCACGGCCGATTCGGTTCTGAGCAGTCCGAGCACCAGATTACTCCCTATAAATCCGGCTGAGCCGGTGACAAGTATCTTCTGCATCACAGTTGGCGTCTGTACAAC
>JAGHUZ010000254.1 GCA_018064575.1 Candidatus Minthomonas equi | reverse complement strand
CCTTTCGCGGGAATGCCACATTTTCGCAGCGAATCTTGACAGGGCGTGTCTGGTGGTAACACTCGATTTCCCCGAAACCAAATGGCCTTTCATCGACCGCTTTCTGGTCACCTGTGAAGCATATAAGGTTCCCGTCACCATCATTCTCAATAAGACAGACCTCTATGGGCCTGAGTTCAATGACCTGAAAGAATATTTCCTGCAAGTGTATGGCGGAGCCGGATATGACATTATGGAAACATCCGTATGGAAGAATGAAGGGATAGACCGGGTCAGACATTTTCTCTGTGACGGAGGGCTCACGCTTTTATCCGGTGTTTCAGGTGTGGGCAAATCCTCCCTGCTGAAAGCTATCGACCCCAGTCTCGAACCCAAAATTTCAGAAATATCCCTCAGCACCCTTCAGGGACGCCATACCACCACATTCTACGAAATATACCCCATAAGAGGAGGAGGATATCTCATAGACACTCCGGGTATCAGGGGCTTCGGTCTGATAGATATGAAACCCGAAGAAGTGTCACTTTACTTCCCAGAAATGTTCCGCGTAATGGATGACTGCAGATACAAACCCTGCACCCACACACACGAACCCCACTGCGCCGTAAAGGAAGCCGTGGATAGCGGAGTGATTTCACCGGAACGATACAATTCCTACCTCGGAATGCTCGAAGAGGAAACCAAATACCGTCAGGCAGAACGATGAACAGAAGGATTCTCAAACTGGCCATACCAAGCATTCTTGCCAACATCAGTGTGCCGCTGGTGGGAATGGCCGACATAGCGGTGGCCGGCAGACTTGGGAATGCCGCCGCCATCGGTGCCATCGCCGTAGGCTCAATGCTCTTCGACCTCTTATACTGGGGATTTTCATTCCTCAGGGTCGGGACCGGGGGACTCACTGCACAGGCTTACGGACGCAGGGACCTCCGGGAGACGATAACTCACCTCACCCGCGGAATCGCCACTTCTGCCGCGTCGGCAGTGCTGATTATAGCCATACAATGGATATTCGTCGAGTTCGCCTTCCTCTTCATCGACTGCACCCCGGAGGTGGAAAGCCTTTCACGGCAATACTTTTTCATCAGAGTATGGGCAGCACCCGCCACCCTGTCGCTGATGGCATTCAAGGGATGGTTCATCGGTATGCAGAACACCGTAAGCCCTATGATAGTGGACATAAGCGTAAACGTAGTGAACGTGGCAGCCAGCATCTGGCTCGGCCTCTATACGCCGATGGGATTCGCAGGAATCGCCCTCGGTACCGTAATCGCCCAGTATTCGGGACTGCTCTTGTCCATAATTCTGCTTCTGGTCAAATACAGAGACCTCTTTATTCATATCGATGTCCGTCGTGATGTCCGGATTTCGGAAATGAAACCCTATTTCAAGATGAACGGAGACCTGTTTCTGAGGGCTCTCTGCTTTATGGCCATATACTGCGGATACACCACCATCGCCGCCCGTTTCGGAGATATCCAGCTGGCAGTCAGCTCCATAATGATGAAACTCCTGATGCTGTACTCCTATTTCACCGATGGGTTTGCCTTCGCAGGAGAAGCGCTTGTGGGGAGATATATCGGAGCCAATGACCATCCATCGTTAACAGATTCCGTCAAACTGATTTTCAAATGGTGCGCAGGTATCGTGGTACTCTCCACTGCCGTCTATGCCGTCGGAGGAGAGTGGCTCGTCAGGCTGATGACCAATGAACAGGATGTCATACAAGCCTCCCGCCCCTTCCTCATCTGGCTGACCCTGATGCCGCTGTTCAGCTGTATGGCATTCGTCTGGGACGGCATTTTCATCGGCGCCACCGCCTCAACCTCCATCCGCAACAGTATGATTTGGGCTGTCGTGGCCTTCTATCTGGTCTGGTTCATATTCAGAAGCCAGACCGGCATACAGACACTGTATATCGCCTACTTCGCCCACCTTATCGCCCGTGATATCTTCCTTAGCGCCAGGGCCAGGAAAGATGTGTTTTCAAAAGTTTCGTAGATTATGACTCGCAAAAGGGAATTTCCTAACACATATGTTATCATCGCGGCAGTCCTGCTTCTATGCGCTGCGGCCACCTGCATCGTCCCAGGCGCAACGCCTCAGACCTGGCAGATTTTCTCCGCCCTCTATGACGGATTCGTAAAACAGGCGGGTGTCATCATATTCATTCTGGTCATCGGCGGAACCTTCCAGCTTATCAACTCATCCCGTGCCGTGGATGCCGGAATCATAGCATTCCTGAAATGGACAAACGATGCTGAAAAGAATCCTTTAGTGAAAAAACTCGGGGTTAACAATATTGTTACATCCCTCACAATGCTGATATTTTCCCTTTTCGGAGGGGTATTCGGAATGAGCGAAGAGACTATCCCGTTCGTGGCTCTGGTCATTCCTCTGGCCATTTCTATGGGATATGATTCCATCACCGGAGTCTGTATGGTCTATGTCGCTGCCCACGTAGGATTCGCCGGAGCATTCCTGAATCCCTTTACCATCGGTGTAGCCCAGGGAATGGCGGAAGTTCCATTGTTTTCAGGCATCGGATACCGATTCATCTGCTGGGCAATACTCACCCTGCTGACCATAGCCGCAGTACTTGTCTATGCCTCCCGCATCCGCAAGCATCCCGAACGTTCCCTGATGTACGAGGCCGATGCTTTCTGGCGGAACAGGACTTCCACGGATGAACCGACCACGGAATCCGGCCGCAGCCGCTCCGCATTCATTTCCTTCATTCTCTGCCTCGCGGCAATGGCACTGTTCTCCGTGTTCTACTCCCAAGAATGCTTCCTTCATCTGGCCGGAGAAATGAAACCCGTCCCCTGGCTCCTGTGGAGCATAAGCGCCCTATTCGCCTTGTCCGGATTCGCGACCACCCGCCGTTCACTTCACTTTTATATCCTGAATCTCCTTGGGTTCACCATCATCTGGCTGATTATCGGAGTCCTCTGCTTCGAATGGTATCTTCCAGAAATATCGGCACTCTTCCTGGGACTTGGAATCGCCTGTGGCATTGCCGCAGGCAAAAGCCCCAATGCCCTCGCAGGAGAATTTATGACAGGAATGAAGGATATCCTTTCTTCCGCCCTCATAGTGGGATTCGCTTCCGGAATCGTCATTCTCCTGCAGAACGGCCATATCATAGAGCCTCTGCTTTCCTCGATGGCATCATCAATGAATGGAACCGGCCATTCCGCCTGCCTGACCTTTATGTATGGCATTCAGACTGTCATCAATCTGTTCATCCCTTCCGCCACCGCCAAGGCCGCCATCACCATTCCCATAATGGCACCCTTTTCCGACCTCATAGGAGTCTCCCGCCAGTCGATGATTCTCGCCTTTCAGTTCGGTGACGGCTTCACCAATATGATTACCCCCACCTCCGGAGTGCTTATGGCTGTAC
>JAGHUZ010000005.1 GCA_018064575.1 Candidatus Minthomonas equi | reverse complement strand
CTGTAAGTGCCTGATTTTAAGTAGTGGACCCGACTGGGCTTGAACCAGTGACCCCCTGATTATGAGTCAGGTGCTGCTAACCGACTGAGCTACGGGTCCGAATCCCTACCTTTGAACGGCAGATGATTTTACCGTTGCAAAGATAGAAATTAATTCAAGATTATCAAATCGTACGTCAGACTTTGATTTCAACTGCTACACCACTGGGAAGTTCGAGCTTCATAAGAGCATCGACAGTAGCGGGTGTGCTGCTGTAAATATCGAGCAGACGACGGAATGAATTCAGTTCGAACTGTTCGCGTGACTTCTTGCTAACGAAGGTAGAGCGGTTCACGGTAAAAATCTTCTTGTCTGTAGGAAGGGGAATAGGTCCGTTTACTACAGCGCCGGTAGCTTTCACCGTCTTCACAATCTTGTCCGCAGATTTATCTACGAGAGCATGATCGTAAGATTTCAGTTTAATTCTAATTTTTTGGCTCATATTTGTGATTTTTATTGTATCTATTAATTATTCCTCATCGTCAAAATGTCGCATTCCTCCGGATTTCTCGATGATTTCCTTGGCCAGATTGGCCGGAAGTTCCGAGTAATGAGAGAAAGTCATCGTACTGGTAGCACGACCGGATGTCAGGGTTCTGAGAATCGTGACATATCCGAACTGTTCTGACAGAGGAACAGAAGCTTTGATGATACGGGCATTCCCACGCGCATCCATATCGTTTACCTGTCCGCGGCGCTTGTTGAGGTCACCGATTACATCACCCATATAATCCTCAGGTGTCACCACCTCAAGAGCCATAATGGGTTCCAGAAGAACAGGAGTGGCTTTTACGAGTGCGTGACGGAAAGCCAGTCGTGCACATATCTCGAATGAAAGCTGGTCCGAATCGACGGGATGGAAGGAGCCGTCTTTAAGGGTAACCTTGAGAGAAGGAACCTCAAACCCGGCCAGAACACCGTTGGCCATAGCCGATTTGAACCCTTTCTCGACTGCGGGGATATATTCACGGGGAACATTCCCACCTTTAACCTCATCGATAAACTGAAGACCGGAAACGCCTTCATCGGCAGGACCGATTTCGACGATGATGTCAGCGAATTTACCGCGACCACCGGTCTGTTTCTTGAATACTTCACGATGAGTGACAGTACCCCTGATGGCTTCCTTGTAATTAACCTGGGGAGCACCCTGATTTATTTCAACTCCGAATTCCCTCTTCAGTCGGTCTACGATAATCTCCAGATGGAGTTCGCCCATTCCGCTGATGATGGTCTGACCCGTTTCGTGGTCAGCACGGACGGTGAATGTAGGATCCTCTTCAGCCAGTTTGCCCAAGGCGATGCCCAGCTTGTCAAGATCTTTCTGTGTCTTGGGTTCGACGGCAAGTCCGATAACCGGGTCGGGGAAAATCATCGATTCCAGAGTAATGGGATGATTCTCATCGCAAATCGTGTCTCCAGTGCGCAAATCCTTGAACCCGACGGCTGCACAGATATCACCCGCCTCCACGCAGTCAATCGAATTCTGCTTGTTCGAGTGCATCTGATACAGACGGGCTACACGCTCTTTCTTGTCGGTACGTGTGTTCAACACGTAAGAACCGGCTTCAAGCTTTCCCGAATAAACCCTCATAAAGGCAAGACGACCGACGAACGGATCCGTAGCTATCTTGAATACAAGGGCGGTGAAAGGTTCTCTCACGTCTGATTTGCGTACTTCATCGTGATCGTTTCTGGGATTCTTTCCACTTACGTGCTCCACGTCCAGAGGACTGGGCAGGAATCTCATTACCGAATCAAGAAGATACTGGACACCTTTGTTCTTGAAAGAAGAACCGCAGCATACGGGAACCGCCTTCATCTGAATGGTAGCCTTGCGGAGTGCGGAGATGATTTCCTCTTCGGTGACAGTACCAGGGTCTGTAAAGAACTTCTCCATTATGGAGTCGTCGAACTCTGCGACTGTCTCGATGAGTTTTCCCCTCCACATCTGCACTTCATCCATCATCTGTTCCGGAATATCGGACACGGTGTAATTCACCAGTTCCTTGCTGTCCTGATTATAGATGAAGGCCTTCATCGAGATAAGGTCAACGATACCGGCGAACTTGTCCTCAGCTCCGATGGGAAGGCAGATGGGCACCGGATTGGCTCCGAGCTTTTCCTTGATGTCTGAAACAACGGCCAGGAAATCGGCACCTACACGGTCCATCTTGTTTACGTATGCGATTTTCGGTACTCTGTATTTGTCAGCCTGACGCCAAACTGTTTCAGACTGAGGCTGTACGCGGCCTACGGCACAGAAGGTGGCCACCGTCCCGTCGAGGACTCTGAGCGACCTTTCCACCTCTACCGTAAAATCCACGTGACCCGGAGTGTCTATCAGATTGATTTGATAAACTTCATCATTATAATGCCAGAATGCTGTGGTGGCGGCAGAAGTAATGGTAATGCCCCTCTCCTGCTCCTGAATCATCCAGTCCATAGTGGCGGCGCCGTCGTGAACCTCACCCATTTTGTGTGTCTTTCCAGTATAGAAAAGAATACGTTCGGATGTCGTGGTCTTACCGGCGTCGATATGGGCCATGATTCCAATGTTTCTGGTATATTTTAAGTCTCTCGCCATTCTGATATTACCCAATAACACTTTTTAGAAACGGAAGTGGGCGAATGCCTTGTTGGCCTCTGCCATCTTATGCATATCTTCCTTTCTCTTATACGCGGCACCTTCACAGTTATAAGCCGCCATTATTTCTGCTGCCAACTTTTCAGCCATAGTGTGACCGGAACGTTTGCGGGAGAAGATAATCATATTCTTCATAGCGAGCGAAACTTTTCTTTCCGGGCGCACCTCTGTAGGAACCTGGAAGTTCGCACCACCGACTCTGCGGCTCTTCACCTCGATTTGAGGGGTGATATTTTCAAGTGCTTTCTTCCAAATATCGAGAGGAGCCTGTTCAGAATCTTTCATCTTCTCGCCTACCATATCGATCGCATCGTAAAAAATAGAATACGCGATACTCTTCTTCCCCTGGAGCATAAGATTATTCACGAACTGTGTTACAGATACTTCGTGAAATTTAGGATCAGGAAGTAGAATCCTCTTTTTAGGCTTCGTTTTTCTCATTTTTAACTCTCTTTAAATGTTGATTGATAATAAATGACTACTTAGAGGCTGCTTTCTTGGCCTTGGGCCTCTTGGCTCCGTAGAGAGAACGTCCCTGAAGACGACCTTCCACGCCAGCTGTATCCAGCGCACCCCTGAGGATGTGATAACGTACACCGGGAAGGTCCTTCACACGACCGCCGCGAACAAGCACGATGGAGTGTTCCTGAAGGTTGTGACCCTCTCCGGGGATGTATGCGTTGACCTCTTTCTGATTGGTAAGTCTCACACGGGCCACCTTACGCATAGCCGAGTTAGGCTTCTTGGGAGTGGTGGTGTAAACACGCACGCACACACCTCTCTTCTGAGGACAAGCATCCAACGCGCGAGATTTGCTTTTTTCTACGAGCACCTCGCGTCCTTTGCGAACTAACTGTTGAATTGTTGGCATAAATAATTGTTAATCTTAACTTTACATTAATCCCGACAAAATTTGACGGGCTGCAAAGATAGTTATTATTTCGAATAAAAAAATATTATTCTCTTGATTTTGAACGAAAAAGGAATGAATCCCCTTTCCGGAAAGTTCTAAAAAAGTTCCGCCACCATACTGC
>JAGHUZ010000024.1 GCA_018064575.1 Candidatus Minthomonas equi | reverse complement strand
CCTCTACACTTCCGGTTCGACAGGACTGCCTAAAGGAGTGATGTTCAAGCATTCCAATACGCTGGTTACGGCTCTTTGGGAACGCCGCTTCTACGGTCTGGGACCGGGGTCTAACGTTACGGCTTACGCGAGTTTCGGCTTCGATGCGAACGTGTTCGATACATACGCCACCATCATATCGGGTGCCGCACTGCATATCATATCGGACGAAATACGGCTTGACTTGCCCCGATTGCGCCGCTACTTTAATGAAAACGGCATCACCCACGCCACTATGACCACGCAGGTGGGGCGTCAGTTCGCGCAGATGGGTGGATTCGAAAGCTTGAAATTCCTCAATGTGGCGGGAGAGAAACTCACCCCTCTGACACCTCCGGAAGGATTCAGCCTGTTTAATCTCTACGGACCCACAGAGGGTTCCATTCTGGCCAGTGGCTTTCTGGTGGACCGCCGGTACAGGGATATCCCCATAGGCCGTCCCATCGATAATGTGAAACTCTATGTAGTGGACCCTCAGGGAAGACTTCTTCCTCCGGGGGCATCCGGGGAACTCTGGATTACCGGACTGCACGTCACGGGAGGCTATCTGAACCGTCCCGAAAAGACGGCTGAGGCGTATGTAGTCAATCCATTCTGTCACGATAGGGGATATGAAAGGGCTTACCGTACGGGTGACATAGTCCGTTTTATGGAAGACGGTAATCTGCAATTCATAGGACGGCGGGACGCTCAGGTGAAAGTGCGCGGTTTCCGTGTGGAACTGACCGAAGTGGAGGAGGTGATACGCAGGTTCGAAGGAATAAAGGATGCTACAGTGGCGGCATTCGACGACCCTTCCGGTGGTAAGTTCATAGGCGCCTATGTCGTTTCTGACGGGCAGGTGGACGTGGGGGCGCTTGAGAACTTCATCCGCAGCGAGAAACCGCCTTATATGGTGCCGGCGGTGACTATGCAGATAGAGAGCATTCCTCTGAATCAGAACCAGAAGGTGAATAAGAAGGCTCTTCCGCATCCTCAGCGTAAGGCGGAGAATATCGTTCCGCCTGAAACCGACACACAGCGCAGGATATGCTCCATAGTGGCTGAAGTGCTGGGCCACGACTGCTTCGGCATAGATACAAATCTATTCGAGGCCGGTCTTAGCTCCATCGGAATTTTGAAACTGAACGTGCTGCTCGGCACAGACTTCGATGTATCGGTGAAAATAGATGACATAAAATCGAACGAAACGGTCAGGAAACTGGAGACACTGCTGCTTTTGTCATTGGAGTCAGTCTCCTACGAACTTCAGGTGGATTATCCCCTTACTCAGACCCAGATGGGAATTTTCGTGGAGTGCAGTTCTGCTCCCGATTCCATATCGTACAACATCCCCGTGATGTTCGTTCTGGGACAGAGCGTGGAACCGGACAGGCTGATATCTGCGGTTAAATCGGCCATAAACGCTCATCCTTATGCCAAGACAACGCTCTTTGCAGATGCGGACGGCAATATCCGTGCCCGCAGGAATGACGATGCCCCGGTGGAGGTAAGCGTGAAGGAAATGGAGCACATCCCGGACGGAGGGCAATTGGTACATCCGTTTACACTTCTGGACTCCCCTCTGTACAGAGCATCTGTGATACTTACACCGGAAGGAAACTGTCTGTTCCTGGATTTCCATCATATCATTTCGGACGGTACTTCAGAGGCTGTTCTTCTGGCCGACATCGACCGTGCATATTCAGGGGAGGAACTTGCTCCCGAAGCATTCAGCGGATTCGAGGCCGCCCTTGAGGAGGAAAAGGCACGCATTTCCAACAGATACCTGAAAGCCAAAGATTATTACACCGGTGTATTCAGTGGGTGCGAAACTGAATGTCTTCCTCCCAAGTCACCCGAAAAGGATATGTCTGCGGCTGCCGGAAGGCTTACGCTGCGTCTATGTGTGCCTGCTGATGCCGTTCGTGAGTTCTGTGATGCCAACAGCCTGACGATGAATGCTTTCTTCAAAGCAGTGTTCGGCTTTACCCTGAGCCGTTTTACAGCCAGGGATGAAACGGTGTTCACCACCATTTATAACGGACGCAGCGATTCCCGTCTCTCCACGGCATTTACGA
>JAGHUZ010000206.1 GCA_018064575.1 Candidatus Minthomonas equi | reverse complement strand
TAGCCCGGTTCCTCAAGGTCGAAGAGACGCCCCATCTGGTCGGACGTATCATACTTGAATGTAGTACTCTGAATAATCGGCTGCTGACGGGACTCTCCCTTCATCGGAGTCCACCCTGCCTGCACGCACTTGGTAGCGATTTTCTGTATCATAAGACGATATTTTTACTGCACAAACTTACATAAAATCCTGCACAGCTTTTTGAAAAATCGAAAAGAATAATGATTTTTCAAGAAAAATATCTACTTTTGCCACCGAAACAAGCCACTTTAGCTCAGCTGGTAGAGCAGCTCATTCGTAATGAGCAGGTCGTGGGTTCGAGTCCCATTAGTGGCTCCAGACAGAAAAGTCGGCTCCGCCAATGGGTCTCGAACGGGGTTTCTCCCGGCTTTTCAGACAAGGACGATGTTTCCGTCCGACATTTCCACCGTAACGGGCTTTTCCTTAGATATTTTTCCGCTGATAAGTTCGGAAGCCAGGAGATTGACCAGTTCACGCTGAAGAATACGCTTTATAGGGCGGGCACCGTATGACGGTTCATATCCTTTCTCCGCCATAAATGAGATGAAAGCGTCCGAGTACTTGATTACTATGCCATTTTCCTCCAGCTTGAGACGCAGGTCTTCGAGCTGCATCTTGAGAATTCCCAAAATATTCTCACGCGTAAGAGGTTCAAACATAATGATATCGTCTATTCGGTTTATGAATTCAGGTCTCATCGTACCTTTCAGTATATCGGTAACAGCCAAGCGGCACTGTTCCAGAAGTTCGCTCCTTATGGAGGCATTTTCACGGATTTTATCCATATACTCCTGAATGACATCCGAACCCACATTGGAG
Source organism: Candidatus Minthomonas equi (assembly GCA_018064575.1). Lineage (GTDB taxonomy): Bacteria > Bacteroidota > Bacteroidia > Bacteroidales > UBA932 > Minthomonas > Minthomonas equi. The sequence continues at coordinate 1,587 of JAGHUZ010000206.1, read as the reverse complement.
GTCATAATAAGGATGGTATTCTTGAAATCCACGGTACGTCCCTTGTTATCGGTCAGCCGCCCGTCATCAAGCACCTGAAGAAGAACGTTGAACACATCGGGATGAGCCTTCTCTATCTCATCGAGAAGAATGACCGAATAAGGTTTGCGGCGCACCGCTTCTGTCAACTGTCCCCCTTCATCATATCCTACATATCCCGGAGGCGCCCCTACCAGACGGGAGACGCTGTGACGCTCCTGATATTCACTCATATCGATTCTGGTCATCATATTCTCATCATTGAAGAGAGCTTCCGCCAAAGCCTTGGCCAGTTCCGTTTTTCCGACACCAGTCGTTCCAAGAAACATAAATGAGCCTATGGGTCTCTTTTCATTCTGAAGACCGGCCCTGCTGCGGCGGACTGCATTGGCTACAGCAGTCACCGCTTCATCCTGTCCTACTACCCTCCTGTGCAGACTTTCCTCCATTTTCAGAAGTTTCGTCTTTTCACTTTCAAGCATTCTTCTTACAGGAATGCCAGTCCATTTGGAAACGATTTCGGCTATATCTTCAGGATTAACCGATTCATTTATCATCGGATGCGGATTAGCCGCTTTCTGACTCATCAGCGCATCGAGTTCGTTTTTCACCTCCGTGATTCTTCCATACCTGATTTCCGCCACTTTCCCGTAATCACCTTTCCTCTCCGCATCTTCCGCCTGATATTTCAAATTTTCCAAATCCTGACGTTTCTGGGAAATCTTCGAAAGCAATTCCTTCTCCCCTCTCCATTTTTCATTCTTCATCGCCAGTTCTTTCTCGGCCTCATCCAATTGAGACTTTATTTCCTCGAACTTGGGTGACTGACCTTCGCGTTTGATGGCCTCGCGCTCGATTTCCAACTGCCTGACCTTCCTGTTGAGTTCATCTATATCGTCCGGCACGGAATTCATTTCCAAACGCAGTTTCGTTGCAGCCTCGTCTATCAGGTCGATGGCTTTGTCGGGCAGAAAACGGTTGGTTATGTATCTGTGTGAGAGTTCCACCGCCGCGATAATGGCATCATCATCTATACGGACCTTGTGATGGTTTTCGTACTTTTCCTTCAGACCACGCAGAATGGAAATGGATTCGGCGGGACTCGGTTCATCCACCAGCACCATCTGAAACCTCCGTTCCAATGCCTTGTCCTCCTCGAAATACTTGCGATACTCGTCCAAGGTAGTGGAACCTATGGCACGCAGTTCACCTCTGGCAAGGGCAGGTTTGAGGATATTGGCGGCATCCATCGCGCCGGAACTGCGTCCTGCCCCCACAAGAGTATGGATTTCATCGATGAAAAGAATTATTTCACCATCTGACTCTATCACGGCATTCACCACCCCTTTCAGTCTTTCCTCAAACTCTCCCTGATACTTGGCACCCGCCACGAGCGCCCCCATATCCAGGGAATAAATATGCTTGCTTTTCAGATTTTCAGGAACGTCCTGATTTATGATTCGCTGCGCAATACCCTCGGATATGGCCGTTTTGCCCACACCGGGTTCTCCTACGAGAATAGGATTATTCTTGGTCCTTCGTGAAAGTATCTGAAGAACCCTTCTGACC
>JAGHUZ010000084.1 GCA_018064575.1 Candidatus Minthomonas equi | reverse complement strand
CCTGGGTATAAGCAGGTGAGGTATGAAGGGTGATGCTTATCCGCTCGGTCCCATTCAGGCCGTAGAAATTTCCCGAAGTGACGTCATATCTGCTGATGGGGAAGGAAACAGTGCGTTTCTGTGCATCAAGCCGCCTGTCGATGATGGGGCGCATAAAGGAGTGAATATAATTCTGGACCAGAGCGACGGGAGTGTTCCTGTCTTGAACTTGGAGCGGGGAGAAAAGGAAGTCGATGGTGACGGTAGCATCGACAGCCTCCCTGTCGGTGTAGGAATGAAAGAATTCGTCTCCTTTTTTCAGTTCTACAGTTCTTGACGGAATGGTGACTTTATCGCCTTGCGGAAGCGTACGTGAAAGAAGGGAAATTTTGCCTTGTATCGAATTTATATCTATGTCACCGATGATTACGATGGCTTGTGTCGCGGGGCGGAACCATTTTTTCTGAAAATCCCAGATCTGGAGGGCATTGCTCCCGGCTATACTGTCAATTTTCACATCCATCTCACTTGGCAAATCCGTGCGTTCCGGGAACAGGGCGCGGAGCAGGTCATAGCGTTCACGCAGGGCGGGAGTCTGGTTCCGGGTGCTGTTGTTGAGTAGAAATGATTTTCCGGAATCGAGAGTTCCTTCGTTGGGGTCGGCTCCGGAGCACATATTTATTAATGCTGAAAGAACGTCATCGACAGCGGCAGGATTTGTAACTGGTATGTTTTTCAGTCCCATTATGATATTATCGGGACCTACATCGAATACGAGGGAATTGTCCAGGGGAATTCCGAGTGTCGTGAGAGAAATGAACATAGTTCCGGCGGGAAAACCGCGGCTTTCGGTAAGGTTCATCCCGGCCAGAAGGGATGTCATTCCTTTTTCCGCAGGCTGTTCCACTGAAGTTCCCCAGTTTTGTACCATATAGAAATCAGCATATCCCTTCCGGGTTTCCGAGTCCTTGACCATATAGAATGTAAGTCCGTTTGTCATCTTTCCTGTAATGATGGAGGGGTCATTGGGGATGATGACTTTATTCTGGGCTGAGCTGATGAAAGACAGAAAGAATAATATGATATAAAGAGAGAAACGTTTCATATTGCAAAATTAGAGATTAATTTACTATTTTTGTAGTCGTAACGGTTCTTTTCGGATTTCGTGAAGGACTTTTGGGTGATTTGAAAATTCAATAATTCAATAAATATGAAAAAACTCGTTATGATTTTAGCTTCTGCGTTCATCTCTTTTTCTATGATGTCCGCTCAGGATTTGGAAAGTGCCACCAATGCTTACAATGAAGGTGCGACGGCACTTAATGACGGAAACTATCAGTTGGCCATCGAGAAATTCGAAAGTGCCCTTACTATGGCTGCCGCTGTCGGTGCCGATGCCGACGAACTTGCTGCCAATTGCAAGAAAACGATACCTGCTCTCTATATTCAGGTGGCCAAGGGCCTGATTAATGACAAGAATTATGCCGAGGCTCTCTCATCTCTCGAAACCGCGTCTGCGAAAGCGGGTGAATATGCTCAGGAAGAGAGTATTCAGGAAGCGAAAGAAATCACTGCGATGGTTTATCTGGCTCAGGGACAGGGTGAATTGAAAGAAAAGGATTTTGCCGGAGCTGCCGACCATTTCCAGAAAGCTACCGAGGCTGACCCTTCAAACGGGCAGGCGTGGCTTTTATTAGGTCAGTCCGCTGTACGTTCCAATGATGAAACAGCAGCGTTCGCTGCTTTTGACAAGGCCAAGGAACTCGGTTTGGGTGACAAGGTCGAAAAAGAGCTGGCCAAGTACTACTATGGTGTCAGTGTTGCATCTTATAAAGCCAAGAAATTTACTGAAGCTTACGAGGCTGGCGTAAAGGCTGCTTCTTACAATACTCCTGAGGGAGTGAAGGCTCTCAGCATCGCCGGTAAGGCTGCTTATGCCGCCAAGAAATATGCCGAGACAGTTGACTGTCTTACCAAGTATATTGCCGGTAATCCTCAGGCGAAGGATATGAACCAGACTCTGTATCAAATCGCCGATTCTCTCGAGAAACTCGGAAAGAAGTCGGATGCTTGTGGATATTTCAAGCAGATTCCTGCTTCTGATGCCAACTTCGGTGCGTATGCTGCCGGAAAGGTCAAGGAACTCGGATGTTAAAAGAACTTGAACTTCTGGCTCCGGCTGGAAACAGGGATATCGGCATCGCGGCTGTTGACTGCGGTGCCGATGCCGTATATATGGCAGGCCCGTCATTCGGAGCACGGGAGTCGGCGGGGAATCCGGTAAGGGACATAGCCGCTCTGGCCCGGTATGCGAGACAGTTCGGTGTCAAGGTATATGTTACGGTAAACACCATACTGAGGGAGAACGAACTGGAACCTGCCCGTAAACTGATAATCGAATGCTATGAGGCGGGTTGTGATGCCATCATCGTTCAGGATATGGGTATTCTGGATATGGACCTTCCTCCCATAGACCTGTTCGCTTCCACGCAGTGCAATATCAGAACTCCAGACCAGGCGCGGTGGCTGGAGTCACTGGGATTCAAGCGGCTCATTCTGGCCAGAGAACTGTCATTGGAACAGATTCGCGACATCCGGGCAGCTGTCACCTGCGACTTGGAAACGTTCGTGCACGGAGCTTTGTGCGTCAGTTACAGCGGGCAGTGCTATATGAGCTGTCACCTGGCGGGGAGGAGCGCGAACAGGGGAGAGTGTATTCAAGCCTGCCGTTCCCGTTATGACCTGATGGATTCGGCTGGACGTACATTGCTGAAAGGCAAGGCGGTCCTCTCCCTCAAGGACTTGAATTTGTCAGACCGGCTGCCCGACCTTATCGATGCCGGCGTGACTTCGTTCAAGATAGAGGGCCGGCTTAAGAACGCTTCTTACGTAAAGAATACGGTGCGTCGATACCGTAAGGTGATAGATGACTTTCTTGATGGTGGGAAAGGTATGCAGTACCGCCATTCATCTTTCGGTGTGCTTCAGGGTGGATTTGAACCTTCCCTTGAGGCTACATTCACCAGAGGTTTCACCGATTTTTTCATAGATGGGAAGCGGGGAGAATGGAGCAGTATGGATACGGCCAAGGGCATAGGAGAAAGGATGGGGAATATTATGTATATGGAAGCCGACGGAGGAAGAAACGTCAGATTTGTGATAGAGGGGAATCCCGTAATCCATAACGGAGACGGACTGTGTTTCAGAAACGATGAAGGAGAGGTTACGGGTGTCCGGGCGGATGTGGTCAGCGGAACTGTGGTGGAAACCAAGGCGTTGAAGGGTTTGAAACCGGGAGTCACCGTTTATCGTAATCTCAATATCAGCTTTGAACGGGAATTGGAGAAGAATATGCCCCATCGCTTTGTGAGGGTGGAATTGAAACTCGAAAAAGGGAAAATCAGCGCCATCTCGGAAGATGGGAGAAATGCGGAATGTGCGCTTGGTGATGTGCCTTCTGCAGAGAACAGGGAATTGGCCGAACGCAATATCATCACCTCGCTGGGGAAACTTGTCCCACCTTATGCGTTCAGGGTAGTTTCTCTGCCGCAAGGTGATTTGCCGTTTCTGCCTGCCTCCGGACTGAATGCGCTCCGCAGGAAACTTGCCGGACTGCTGGATGAGCAGAACTTCAGGCCCGTGAAGGAATATGAATTATCCAGGGCGACCGACAGGATGGGTTCCATTATGCCTCCGGCGCAGAAAGTCCGTTTGAATTGTTCCAATTCTTCAGCAGCGAAAGTATATGAAATGGCGGGGATAATGCCTTCAGACGCTTTTGAACTCGACGCAGACATATCAGGGGAATATGGGGAACTGATGAGAACCAAATA
>JAGHUZ010000224.1 GCA_018064575.1 Candidatus Minthomonas equi | reverse complement strand
CCCAAGCTTATCATCTGAACCGTCCATTGAGGGAAAAGACACAGAACGGCAGCCACAGCGCTCAAAATGATTATGGTAAGAGAAAGCACCCCCCTGTTATTCTCAATGGCGAGAAAATCCGGGAAATAGCCCTCTGCGGAAATAGCCTGTACAGCTCTGGCGTTCACCCTCAGAAGAGCAGTAATGGTCGTAAGAAGTGCCAGAACACCGCAAATCGAAACGAGTCGCGCCATCCATCCATAAGAAGAAAGTGTGCCGTCTGAAATGGATGCGAACAGAGGAATGAATCGCAGGGAAACATTTTCCTTCATCACCTCCATAGGAAGTGTTCCGGCTATGGCTGCTATCACGGAGGCATAAATCAATGCCACGGCACCGAGTCCCAGAAACAGGGAGGCAGGCACATTTCCTGCTGGATTACGCACTTCCGAGGCCATAAACGAGACCACCACGCATCCCCCGTAAGCCACCATTGCCAAAGGCACGGCAGAAATGAAGCCTGTTCCTTTATCCGCTCCGGATGTAAAGAAACCGCCGAAGTTAGCGGCATCGAACCCTCCTCCGAAAAATGCGAAACCGCAGTAAAGCAGCAAGGTTGCCGCCAACAGGATGGAAAGGATATTCTGTATGAGCTGAGAACGTTTCGGTCCGCTCAGTATGACTGTTGCAGACACGACAAGTGAAATAAGCGAAATTATTTTATCGGCTGAGATATTGGGAATGACAGCATCAAGCAGAGTTCTGACAGCGGGAAACCCTGCACACAGATACTCCCCCACATATATGGCGGAAAAGCCTACGGCAATGATATTGGACACTATATAACCCCACGCACTGACCAGTCCCAGAAAAGAGCCTCCTGCACCGCTGAAAGCCCGCTTCGGGAAAACGTAAATTCCACCCGAATCGGGATATCGCACTGCCAGTTCCGCCAGAAGCATACCATACGCACAGAAGATAAGGGCGGCGATTACCCAACTGAGTATCGCCGACCCGCCTGCCATATAGACAGTCATCCCGGAAATGGAAAAGATGGCACTTCCCACGCAAGCGCTGATTATCAGCGCCACGCAGGAGAACAGTCCCATCTTCCCATCCTTCATCATATCTGTTCGTTCAACAATGCCTTGATTTTAATGGCTATATCCGAATTTTTCATTATACCGCGGAAATTCTCCTTCCCTGCACCCCAGGCGAAAATGGGCACCATATTACCGGTATGTCCGTGGCCGGTATAGACAAGTGACATTTCTTCTTTGGCTCTGTCACCGTATGTAATGCCCACACCTCCGGTATCGTGGTCGGCAGTCACTACCAGGAGTGTATTCGGATGTGAAGAAACATACTTCACAAGCATAGTCAGCGTGGCATTGAATTCAAGCATCTCCGCCTTGAGACCTTCCTGGTCATTGTTATGGTTATACCCATCGATGATTCCGCTTTCTATCATCAGGAAATAGCCATTGTCCGATGTTCTTGACAGTGTTCCGAGGGCTTTGGACACAGCCTTTTCAAGATATTCTTCCGGACGTATGGTGGCATCCTTCAAATCCACCAGACCGTCATCAGCAGCCATCAGGGCCGCCTCACACGCTGCCCCGCGTTCGTCACCGCTGGCTTGAGCCCCCGTAGTGTTCCTCCTGTGAATAACTTCATTGGGGAGAAGGCCTATGAATTTAGCCGATTCAGTCGTGGCGATTTCCGCCCAATCGGTATATATATCATATCCGTCATCCTTCATCTTCGCGATAAGGTCGGTAGAATCCGGTCTTTCATTAAAGAAATTAATTCCCCCTCCAATAACCACATCAACTCCGCATCCTGTCATCTGCTCGGCGATGGTATATTTTTCATTTCGGCTTTTCACATACGCGTAAAATGCACCGGGAGTGGCCTCCACTACTCCGAGATTTACCACGATGCCTGTTTTCTTGCCGAGTTTCTCAGCCACATCGAGAATACTCTCGAGATTTTCACCATCCGGTCCCATACCCATAGAACCATTGTTAGTCTTGGTTCCTGTGGCCAAGGCTGTGCCGCTCGCTGCGGAATCAGTAGCATAATTGTCCACTGAATATGTTTCGGAAAGTCCGATGGCGGGACATTCCATCTCAAATCCACAGGAATCTGTCAGGGTTAGCAAGGTCGTAACCGAACCTATTCCCATTCCGTCTCCGATGAGATAAATGACATTCTTCACGTCTTCCACTTTCTGGGAACAACATCCTGCCACGACAAGCAAAGCTGCGAAAAAAGATACTATCCTTTTCATATTGCCATTACATTAAATCCAATGAACGGAGATATTCAACACTCTTGGCGACGCCTTCCAGCCTGCTGAGACCTTCGCAAGGTTCATCCTGCTCCACACAGAGCCACTGGGCGCCACCGGCGATGGAAGCCTTGATGGCAGAGGGAATATCCACCTGTCCCATCCCAAGGGGACGGAACTCGAACCAACCGTTCTCGTCTCTCATCGAATTGTCAGTATTGATTCCTATTAGAGCATAGGGTGCCTTGCTCAGTTTGCCTTCCAAATGATAATCCTTCAGATGAACGACAGGAATGGAACCTGCATATTTTGTCAGTTCATCAGCGGGTGCGAAACCTGCATAATCGGACCAGCAGATATCGAGTTCATTCTGCACGTTGACGCGCTTTCCGAAAATACTGTCATAAGCCACAGAGCCATCGGGGAGTTTCACGAATTCAAAATCGTGATTGTGATACAGAAGTTGGAAACCGGCCTCTTTAACCTTGGCACCCACCTGATCTATAAGGGCCACGGTCCTGGCGAACTGTTCCGGATTCACACCGGGGCGGCTAGCTTCATCCATATAAGGGAATACGATGTACTGAACACCCAGGATGGTATTCTCTTCGATGACCTTGTCGAGATTGTCTATCATCTGCTGGAAAGGAACGTGATTCGAGAAAGGAATCAAACCCAGTTCCGTACACCAGCGTTTTACCTGAATGGGGGTGTTTCCATAATACTCACCGTAAAATTCGACACCGACATACCCCATATTCCTTACGGCCTTCAATGTACCGTAGAAATCCTTTTCCAAATCGGTTCGCACGCTGTAGAGCTGGAGTCCTACAGGCAGTTTTTTACTGAATTCCACTGAAGCACAGCATTCTGTGCAAGTCTGCTGACCATTGCAGCAACTTAAAGCCATAGCTGCCGCCATAATTATCGAAAAAAATTTAGTCATTGTTATTTTTGGTTAAAGTAAATTTTCCGAGATTGATTTTCTTCATTTTTCCATTATAGTTTAGGGTACTCGATTCTATCGTGATATATCTGTGAAATCTTCCTTACGAAAATATCCTTGAGCCGTGTCAAATCATGCATTGAGATATCCGCATCGACCAGTTGAAGGCCGTTGATTCTGTCATTGAATATAGACTCTACAAGATTCCTGATACTTTCCTCCGAATAATCCCCGAGAGTTCTTGAAGCGGCCTCGATGGAGTCCGCCATCATTACGATGACCTGCTCCGCCGTCTGAGGCAGCTTCCCGTGATAGGTAAACGGAATCCTGTTTTCCGGATTTCCCCCATTCTTGACATAAGTGGTATAGAAATACCTCGTCATATCCTGAGCGTGATGGGTTAGTATGAACTCAATCACCTCTGCAGGAATTTTATTCTTCCGTGCCAGTTCCACACCGTCATCGACGTGGCGGATAATCTGCTGCGCACTGTCCTCGGGAGAAAACCCTGCGTGATAATTCATTTCCGAAGGCTGATTCTCCACAAAGCACAGAGGATTGTTCATTTTTCCTATATCGTGATAGAGTGCACCGGCTCTGACCAATGCCTCGTTCAAATCCAGTTCATGAGCTGCCTCTCCGGCCAGATTGGCCACTTGAAGGGAATGCTGAAAAGAGCCGGGAGCCTTACGCGATAACTCCCTGAGAAGTTTGTTGTTTATTTCGCCCAATTCCATCAGTCTCCGCTGCGAAACCAGAGAGAACATTTTTTCGAACAGGAACACCAGAGGATATGCGAAAACTACACCCAATGAACTGAGCAATGCCAGTCCGGACACCAGCAACATCTCACCGGTGATATTCCCATACCATAGAAGATTAAAAGAAAGATATGAAAGTTCCAGCGTCAGGAATATATAAAACGCACTGACGAACTGTTGCCATCCACGGCTGTAATGGCGGAATGAGACAAGGGCCGCGATACCCGCTACGAGGTTCACAAAATAGATGCAGACACCGTTCTGGACCAGAAGAAGCACCGGAAGCAGCATAATGGCATATACCGGCAGAGAAACATATCTCCGGTAAAAGGACATCAAATACAGAGCGAACAGCGGATAAGGAACGAGATATATGTATTTCGAAGACATCCTCGACACCAAAGCGGTCACCAATGATATCAGAATCAGCAAAATCAGGATATAGTAAAAATCCTGCCACCTGAAATTCTTTCTCATCTCCGTAAAAAAAAGCGCTGATATCATCGATGCCAGCACTATCAATGCCAGCAGCAGTCTGCCCAGGGTAAGTCCGGCGACTGACATTCCGGAACCTGAATTCCTTTCTTCCTCCATCCTGTAACTATCCAGTATCCGAGCTATTTCGGACGTCACGATTTCGCCTTTGCAGACGATACATCCGCCCGAATAGAACATACCTTTCGTAGGCGATATGTCCTGATACTCCTGAAGATGCACTTCCTGAGTCTTTTTTTCACTGAAAATCAGGTTCACCCTGAGATATTCATCGAATTTGAAATTCGCAAGATATTCGGCATCCCCTGCAGAAAGAGTATCCGAAACCATCAACTGACTGATGTATGGTGATACCTGTGACAGTGACAATATGGACGAAGTGGGGACATCAGATGCGTGCATACCCCTGTGAACCAGCATCACATCGGATTTCGGTCTGTTGTCATCCATTATTCCCTCATCGTAAACTTCCTTCAAATGCCTTATCAGTTCATAGATGACATTGGTATGAGCATTATCCACCACCAGCAGAGTCTTGAGTTTACTGACCACTTCCGGCCAGACAGTTTCGTCATACTGGTAATAAGGCACTATGGAAGAAGGCTTCTCATCCCTTTCCCGGAGGATTTCCGCCTCAGTCTTGAGAATGGGAAAATCTATAGGCGAAATCAAATCTTCATAAGCCCACGGCCGCCCTATTTGATAAAGGTATTTGAACGAAGCCGCTCCACGCGGAAAAGACACTGTCATAACGATGGTGACGGCACAGGCCAATACCACATAGAACTGCCATTTTTTCAGGATGGATTTGTTTTCGTCCATAATTCAGAAACTGTTCTCGGAAACGATTTGATAATTCTCAGGCGTCAATATTGGCATAACGGGCATTCTGCTCGATGAATTCCCTTCTCGGTGGAACGTCATCACCCATCAGCATCGAGAAAATCCTGTCCGCCTCCGCGGCATTTTCGATGGTCACTTTTCTCAATAGACGGGTTTTCGGGTCCATAGTGGTATCCTTGAGCTGGTCGGCGTTCATTTCGCCAAGACCTTTGTATCTCTGGACATAGATGGCGTTTTCGTTCCCCTTGCCCAGGTCGGCGATGGCCTTCAGTCGTTCTTCCTCTGTCCAACAATAACGTTCCTGACTGCCCTTCTTCGTCTTGACCTTATAAAGCGGAGGAGTCGCGATATACACATATCCGTTCTTTATCA
>JAGHUZ010000317.1 GCA_018064575.1 Candidatus Minthomonas equi | reverse complement strand
AAGCCCTATGGCTTTAATAAGGTGGTCTATGGTGGTGAATTTCAAAGAAGAAAGATTCAATTCCTTCCTGATATATTCGACCATTTCCTTATGCTCCCGAGAACTGTCCCTGACATATTTACCCAGATTTTTATCGTGAGCTCCTTCCTGTAACTGTACGAACCTTCTGGCTATCAGTTCGAGAGGAGTGTTCGATTCTGAGAAATTCAGAAATTCGCAGGGAAACAGCAGGGGCGGGCAGCTGATTCTTACATGAATTTCTTTGACTCCATAGTTCCTTAGTTGTTTGGCATTATCCTTCAATTGTGTGCCGCGTACTATGGAATCATCACAGAAGGCGATTTTCTTTTCATGTATGATGCCGGTGTTGGGAATCAGTTTCATCTTGGCGACCAGGTTCCTGACTATCTGTGTAGTGGGAGTGAAACTTCTGGGCCAGGTAGGGGTGTATTTAACGATGGCCTGACGGTAGGGAATGCCCTTGCCCTGGGCGAAACCTATGGCCATCGATGTGCCGGAGTCGGGTATTGCGGAAGCGATTTCAATGTCGGACTTATCCTCCTTGCCGAGCATAGTACCCAATTCATAACGGACATCATCGACATTGATTCCTTCATAAAAACTTACGGGATAACCGTAATAAACCCAAAGGAAAGAGCATATCTGCATCTTTTTTCCGGGCTTGATTATGGTTTCAAATCCATCGGCAGTCACCATAACGGCTTCTCCGGGGCCAAGATTGTATTTTTGTTCGTAGCCGAGATTGGCGAAGCTGCACGTATCCATACAGACTGCCATAGAGCCTTTTTTCTTACCCAATATCAAAGGAGTGCGGCCATAAAAGTCTCTCGCGGCTATGATTCCTTTTTCTGTCAGCAGACAGAACGAACAGGACCCCTTGACTCTTCGATGGACTTCCTTTATGCCGTTTTCGAAAGAATCGCAGGAGGCTATGATGGAAGCGACTATCTCTGAGGGATTTGTTTTTCCCGAACTCATTTCGGAAAGTGTCCTCCCTTCTGAGAGCAGTCCCTGTTCAAGTTCACTCAGGTTGTTCATCTTCCCGACGGTAACGATGGCGAATTTGCCGAGATGGGTGTTCATCAGGATAGGTTGGGAATCGGTGTCACTGATGATGCCCAATCCCGAATTACCTGTATATTTGTATAGGTCCCCTTCGAATTTGATTCTGAAATAGGAACTCTCTATGCTGTGTATGTCACGCGCAAAGACACCGTCGCCATTGTAAACCACCATTCCGCCTCGTTTCGTTCCGAGGTGTGAATGGTAATCCGTTCCATAGAATAAATCAGTAGCGCAGGGCTGATGGCTGATTACTCCGAATATTCCTCCCATTGTCCGTTATTTTGCCGAAAGCGCAGCCAGTGCGATGGAATTGAGTTTTGTTTCTATGCTGTCCGCACGGCTGGACAATACGCACGGTGCCATAGCGCCTGCGACGATGGCCGCCTGCTTGACATCCTTGCAAAGTTTTGAATTGGTTTTGTAGAATACATTGGCCGGTTCAATGGCAGGGAACAGGAGGCAGTCGGCATCTCCGGCGACTGGACTTGTCATTTTCTTGATTTTTACCGATTCCTCGTCTATGGCCACGTCAAGTGCCAAAGGTCCGTCACCGAGACATCCGGGAATCTGGCCACGGTCGCACATTTTCGAAAGAATGGCGGCATCGACACAAGCCTGCATAGCCGGAAGCATCTGCTCTGTGGCGGCGATGAATGCCACTTTCGGTTTTTCTATGTCGAGGGATTTGGCTGTTCTTACGAGATATTTGGTGATGGCGATTTTCTGATTGAGGTCAGGCGCCGGGATTACGGCCATATCACTGAACATAATCAGCTTCTTATAATTGGGGTTCTGGATAAGAGATATGTGGCTGAGTACCGCCTTGGGAGGGAGCAGCCCGGCCTCTTTATTGAGGATTCCACGCATATATTTGTCAGTGGAGCATAAGCCTTTCATAAGAATGTCTCCCATTCCCTGACGTACCATCAGTACGGCTTGTGCGATGGATTTCAGTTCGTCTTTATTGTCAATTACAGTAAAGATGGACATATCTATCTTTTCCTCGTCGCATACCTTTTTTATCATATCTGCGTCTCCTACGAGAGTGGCATCGACTATTCCAAGTCCGACTGCTTTTGAAATGGCTGTGATGGTGTGGTCATCTACCGCCCAGGCAGCTATGAGGCGTTTCCTGTCTTTGGAACGGAGCTTATCGTAAATCTGTTCAAATGTGGTAATCATAATGTATCAGGTGAAATTTTATGTTGTTGTCGATATTTACTTTGCCAATGCCATAGTGTCGCGGGCTATGACAAGTTCTTCGTTGGTGGAAACCATTAACACTTTAACTTTGGAGTCGGGCTTGGTCAGAATGGCATATTCTCCGTGTGCATCGGCATTGGCCTTTTCATCGAAATCGACTCCGAGAAATCCGAGAGTTCTGCATACTTCACGGCGGACGTTGCTGTCGTTTTCTCCTATGCCGCCTGTGAACACTATCATATCGACTCCTCCCATCGCTGCACTGTATGCGCCGATGAACTTGCGTACACCATAATAGAATACTTCCTTGGTGAGAATGGCGCGGGTGTTCCCCTTGTCGGCCGCTGCCTGAATGTCCCTGTTGTCGGAAGAAATTCCGGACAGTCCGGCAAATCCACTTTTCTTATTGAGCATCGCAGTTGTCCCGGCAGCATCCAATCCTTCTTTTTCCTGCAGATACAAGACTGCTCCGGGGTCGATGCATCCGCAACGTGTACCCATTTCCACTCCATCAGTAGGGGTGAAGCCCATAGAGGTATCGACCGATTTCCCGTTCAGAATGGCTGTCACACTTCCGCCGTTTCCGAGATGGCAGGTGATAATTTTAGAACTGTCAATGTTTATTCCGGTGATTTCACAAGCTTTCCCTGCCACGTATTTGTGGCTGGTTCCGTGGAATCCGTAGCGACGGATGCGGTATTTTTCATAAAATTCGTACGGAATGGCATAAGTGTATGCATAATCCGGCATTGTCTGGTGGAATGATGTGTCAAAAACCGCCACCTGGGGCGTATCTGGCATCAGGGCTGCCACTGCTTTGATGCCAAGTAGGTTCGCGGGATTATGAAGAGGCGCCAGTTCGCTGAGAGCTGCGATTTTTTCGATGGCGTCAGCATCGATTCTGACTGATGTGCTGAAAATTTCCCCTCCGTGAGCCACTCTATGGCCGACGGCATCGATTTGGGAAAGTGATGTCAGAACACCGGATTCAGAGTCGGTGAGAAGGTCGAGAACTGACTGAATTCCTATGGTATGGTCGGGAATGGTCTTATGGATTTCTACCTTCGCAAGCCCTGTCGGCTTGTGGGTGATATCACCTTCCGCCATTCCTATTCTCTCTACCAGACCCTTGGCCATCAGAGTGAAATCATTGGCACTCTTCATATTGAGCACCTGATACT
>JAGHUZ010000042.1 GCA_018064575.1 Candidatus Minthomonas equi | reverse complement strand
GACTACAGTGGAGCCCAGGCCCTGAAAGCGATGAAAGATGACGGCATCTACACCGTTTTGATAAATCCGAATATCGCCACAGTTCAGACATCCGAAGGTGTGGCGGACAAAGTTTATTTTCTCCCTGTCACTCCGACCTTCGTAAAAAAAGTCATCAAGAAGGAAAAGCCGGATTCCATCCTTTTATCATTCGGAGGGCAGACAGCCCTTAACTGTGGAGTGGAACTTTTCCGCGAAGGATTTTTCGAATCCCACGGAGTCAAAGTCCTCGGCACCCCGGTACAGGTCATTATGGACACCGAAGACCGCGACCTGTTCGTCCAGAGACTTGATGAAGTCGATATCAAAACCATAAAATCCCACGCCGTCGAATCCATCGAAGAAGCACGGGAAGCTGCGCAAGAGATAGGTTATCCAGTCATTATCCGTGCAGCATACGCCCTCGGCGGGCTCGGTTCCGGATTCTGCGACACCAGGGAAGAACTGGATGAGACTGCAGCCAAGGCATTCTCCTTCTCCCCACAGATTCTCGTTGAAAAATCACTCAGAGGCTGGAAGGAAATCGAATTCGAAGTGGTGCGAGACGCCACGGGCGTATGTCTTCCGGTCTGCAATATGGAGAACTTCGACCCCCTTGGCATCCATACCGGAGAAAGCATTGTAGTCGCTCCCTGCCAGTCACTGACCGCTGAAGAACTCGAATATCTCAGAGGCATTGCCATAAAGATGGTTAACCATCTCGGCATAATAGGTGAATGCAATATGCAGTTTGCATTCGCACCCGACGGCAGTATGGACTACCGCGTCATAGAAGTGAACGCCCGTCTTTCACGCTCATCGGCGCTGGCCTCGAAAGCGACCGGTTATCCCCTCGCCTCGATAGCGGCCAAAATCGCCCTGGGCTATGATTTGAAAGAACTCACAGACTTCACCTCCGGCAGGACTCTCGAAGCGTTCGAGCCCGAACTGGACTACATAATCTGCAAGATACCACGCTGGGACCTCGCTAAGTTCAAAGGCGTTTCAAGGGAAATAGGAACCAGTATGAAAAGCGTGGGGGAAATTATGTCCATCGGCAAGTCATTCGAAGAGGCCATCCAGAAAGGTCTCAGAATGGTTGGTCAGGGAGCCAACGGATTCGTATGCAACAAGACTTTTGAACTCTCCGAACTTGACTCCGACCTTTCACATCCGACAGATACAAGAATTTTCGCCATTGCAGCAGCACTCGAGAACGGGTACACCATCGACAGGATTCACGAGCTGACCAAAATCGACAAGTGGTTCCTCGAAAGACTGCAGAACATAGAATACAGTTATAGAAATCTCGAGAAGATGGCAAAACTCGAATCGGTCACCGATTCACTGCTCAAGACACTCAAAACCCAGGGATTCTCGGATATCCAGATAGCCCGCGTCTGCGGATGCGATGCAGAAGATGTCCGTAATCGCCGCATATCCTGCGGAATCGTCCCTGCCATCCGCAAGATACCGGCTCTCGCGCTCAAGGATGGAGTCGATATAAATTACCTCTACCTCACTTACGGTTCTGATGAAACCGTTCTCCGGGAGCAAAAACGTGACAACAGGACTGTCATAGTTCTGGGGTCCGGTGCCTACCGCATCGGTTCTTCGGTCGAATTCGACTGGTGCAGTGTCAATGCTCTCCAGACACTCCGCCGCGAAGGCTATACCGCAGTGATGGTCAATTATAACCCTGAGACCGTATCCACGGACTATGACCTCAGCGACCGCCTTTATTTCGATGAACTCAGCGAAGAGGTGGTACGGGACATCTGTGATGTCGAAAACCCTTATGGCGTAGTGGTCAGCGTAGGAGGTCAGATTCCTAACAATCTCGCCCTTCCACTGAGTCGCGCCGGCATCAGGCTTCTCGGAACCACAGCCGAGGATATCGACCGCGTCGAAGACAGAAACAAGTTTTCATCCATTGTGGATACCCTGGGCATCGACCAGCCGCGATGGAGTGAACTCACCACCTTCGAGGACATTGACCGTTTCGTGGATGAAGTGGGATTCCCTGTTCTCGTCCGTCCCTCATACGTACTTTCCGGTGCAGCGATGAATGTATGCCACTCCAAAGAAGACCTGAGAAAATTCCTCGAAATGGCCGTTGAAGTATCGGAAGACCATCCCGTCGTTATCAGTTCATTTATGACGCGGTGCAAGGAGGTAGAAGTCGATGCCGTGGCTGACCACGGGCGAATCATAGCCTACGCCATCTCCGAGCACATCGAATTCGCCGGAGTCCATTCCGGTGACGCTACCATCGAATGTCCCGCCCAACGTCTTTACTCCACCACCTCCGCCAAAATCAAGCATATCGCCGCTGCCATAGCGAATGAACTTCATATCACCGGTCCCTTCAACATACAGTTCCTCGCAGGCAGTGACGCTCACGGAGTGACATATCAGAAAGTCATAGAATGCAATCTCCGCGCCTCAAGAAGTTTCCCCTTCGTATCCAAGGTACTCAAGGCGAACTTCATCGACCTGGCGACCAGGGCTATGCTGGGATTGAAACCGGAAGCGCTTGAACTCGACTCGTTCTCTCTCCCCTATGTAGGTGTGAAATGTTCCCAGTTCTCATTCTCCAGACTGAATCAGGCCGACCCCGTCATAGGTGTGGATATGGCATCTACAGGAGAAGTGGGGTGCATCGGTTCGGATGTAAACGAAGCGCTTCTCAAATCGATGATTTCTGTGGGACATACCATTCCCGCCAAAGGAGCCGGGATACTGATTTCTTCCGGCAATGCCCATCAGAAACTCCATATTCTCGATGCCTGCCGTCTGCTGGTGCAGTCAGGATACACCATATATGCCACCCGGGGAACCTGTCTCTACCTCCGGGAGAACGGAGTGGCTGCCTGTCCGGTACTCTGGCCGGACGAAGAGGGAACATCCATCAAGGCCATCGACCTGATACAGAATCACGAAGTGGAACTCGTAATCAACGTACCCAAGAATTTCTCCTCGGGAGAACTCACCAACGGATACAAACTCCGCCGTGCGGCCATCGACCACAACGTTCCCCTGATTACCAACAGCAGGCTGGCGACAGCTTACATCAAAGCCTTCTGCAGTATGAGCGAAGACGAACTTCCCATCCGCAGTTGGGACGAATATTAGCCACATAAAAACATCCATAATGAGCACTGCAAGTCTTATTACATTGGCCGGATACTCCAGAGAGAAATTGGAGTACCTGATAAAGATGGCCGCAGAATTCGAAAAACATCCGAATCGGAAAATTCTCGAAGGAAAAGTCGCAGCCACCCTCTTCTTCGAACCCAGCACCAGAACGCGACTGAGTTTTGAAACAGCCGCCAATCGTCTCGGAGCACGAGTCATCGGTTTTGCAGACCCTAAAATCACCAGCGGCACCAAAGGAGAAATCCTGAAAGACACCATTATGATGGTTTCCAATTATGCAGACGTCATCATTATGAGGCATTTTCTCGAAGGAGCCGCACTCTATGCCAGCGAGGTTTCTCCTGTTCCCATCATCAACGCAGGTGACGGAGCCAACCAGCATCCCAGTCAGACAATGCTCGACCTCTACACCATCTACCAGTCCCAGGGGACTCTTGACAATCTTAACATCTATCTGGTAGGAGATCTCAAATACGGACGCACAGTCCATAGTCTGCTTGCTGCCATGAGGCACTTCAACCCCTATTTCCACTTCATCGCACCCGATGAACTGGCTATGCCGGAACCATACAGAAAGTACTGTGACGAAAATGGAATAAGGTACGTCGAGCACAAGGATTTCAATGCAGACACCATCGCAGATGCAGACATTCTCTATATGACACGTGTCCAGAAGGAACGCTTCAGCGACCTTCTCGAATATGAAAAAGTCAAGGACGAATACCTTCTGAAAAAAGAGATGCTCACTAAAGTGCGTTCCAATATGAAAATACTCCATCCGCTTCCCCGTGTAAACGAAATCGAGTACAGCATAGACGACACATCGCACGCCTATTATTTCCAACAAGCCAGAAACGGTCTGTATGCACGTCAGGCGCTCATCTGCGATGCTCTGGGAATCACACTTGAAGATATCAGAAACGACAAGACCATAATACTATGAAACGACAGAAACTGCAGGAACTACAGGTCGCCGCTCTTGAGAACGGAACCGTCATTGACCATATTCCATCCTCAAAACTCTTCCACGTCGTTCACTTGCTCCGTCTGGAAGAGATGACAAGTGCCATCACCATCGGCTATAACCTCAAAAGCGCGAAAATGGGAACCAAGGCCATCATCAAGGTTTCTGACAAGTTCTTCACCGACGAGGAACTCAACAGACTGGCTCTCGTGACACCTAATGTCACCCTCTGCATAATCCGAAACTATGAAGTGGTGGAAAAGAAACAAGTGCGTCTGCCTCAGGACATAGAAAATCTGGTCAAGTGTTCCAACCCGAAATGCATCACCAACAATGAGCCGATGCACACCCGCTTCACCGTAGTGGACGCGGAGGCGGGAATTATCAAATGCAGGTATTGTAATCACGAAGAGGAGTTTGATAGAATCAAACTCCTCTAACTCCAATACTGGGGGGCTAACCCCCCAGACCCCCTGAGCGCTGATGCGCTGAATCAAACTCCTCTAACTCCAATTCCTCTTGTTCCTTAGTTGCGTCTTCCGAAAAAGCGGAGTAGATGGAGGAACAGGTTGATAAAATCAAGGTAAAGTGTCAAAGCCCCTATGACTGCGACTTTGGCGGTCATTTCGTTATCTTCGGCACCGTAAAGCAAATTGGAAATTTTCTGAGAATCGTAAGCGATAAGTCCGGTAAATACCAGAACTGCGATACCACTGATAAGCATATCCATTACCGCATTCCGCATAAACAGATTCACCAGCAGGGCGATGATGATTCCGAAGAGAGCCATCATACAGATACTCCCCAGTTTCGTCAAGTCCTTTTTGGTAAAAGTTCCGTACAGAGCCATAACTGCGAATGCTCCTGAAGTCACGAAAAACGCCGTGGCCACAGACCCCATTTCATATATAATGAATATAGATGAAAGTGTCAAACCGTTCACCACGGAATACAATACGAACATCGTTGTCGCCATAACAGACGACATTTTACCTATAGCCGCAGTCAGTCCGGTAACAAGCGCAAATTCCGCGATAATCAGGACAAGAAGCACCGAACCGGATGAGAACAACCAATTCATTACAGCAGGCGTAGTGGCTGCGAACCAGGCGGTCATCCCGGTTACGGCCAAAGCAAAACACATCCACCAGTAAACCTGACGGAGCATTTTGTTGGTAACGGCATAATCACCCTTCACACCGGGTGCATAATTCGTCATTTTGTAATTATTATCATTCATATCTCTAAAAATTTGTTGAACTTACTTCTTCTATATAATCATTATACCAAATATATCCTTTGACATCTTCATAACCCATTTCCTTAAGTGTATGCGTATATCCTGCCACTTGCTTCCGATAAGAAGGGTCGTGTTCGACCCCGAACTTATAATCCACTACCACAGCCTCTCCGCCTCGGAACATAACCCTGTCAGGTCTC
Source organism: Candidatus Minthomonas equi (assembly GCA_018064575.1). Classification (GTDB taxonomy): domain Bacteria; phylum Bacteroidota; class Bacteroidia; order Bacteroidales; family UBA932; genus Minthomonas; species Minthomonas equi. The sequence continues at coordinate 5,915 of JAGHUZ010000042.1, read as the reverse complement.
CTCTCGTATCCGCCGGGCGAGAGTACCGGGACTTCGCAAATCGTTTTGTAATAAGCATCGAACCATTTGAAACCGGCGGATTCCGCCATACGAAGACGTTCCCTGACATCATTCAGGACGATTTCCCTTTCAGATGCGGAAATTTCCCCCTTGAGGACGGCATTGTCCACGGCAGTTTCGATATCATCGGCTGTTCTGATATTTGAAAAAATATCGTGCATAACGATACATCTGAGTCTTTGGGACATAGACCCGGACATTTTTTCGACATTGCGCAGAGAGACTTTTATTCTGTTTCCGCCTGGAAAGACATCATATGAGGAAGGAACAGGATACAAGTCATTTTCGGAGTCAGCCCTCGGACATTTTTCCTCTTTCTCAAACCATACCCCCGATTCATAGGAATCACTTTCCAGTTTACCTTTGTCCTGCAGGAAACGGTATAGAAGCTGGGACACAGTAGTCTGTTTCATAGGATTATCAGGCAGCTGCGCGAAAACGTGCAGTTCATTTACCGCTCTGGTAAAAGCGACATAGGTCAGATTCAAACTGTCGATGTTTTCATACAGCTTTTCATCCAGATATTGCTGCCTGAATGCCGAATCAAGCATTTCCCCACTGAGATGGACGGGAATTATTCCTGCCCGGCAGAACGGTTCCCTGTCGGAACTGCACCACACGATTTCCCTTCCACGAAAAAGTTTACATTCAAGGAAAGGGATGATGACCGCTTTCATTCCGAGACCCTTTGATTTGTGAACAGTCATCACCCTGATGGAAGAGACTCCTTCAGGAGCAGATATGGAAATCTTGGAACCATAAACTTCCCACCACTTGAGAAAACCGGAAAGGTCACTTCCATTTTTCGTGACATAATCCTTTACACAATCCATAAATGCCTGCAAAAATGCCACCTGGGTCCTGTCACTTTCTGCAAGGGAAGAAACAGTCCACTCACACAAATCATATAGGGGCATATCCAATGTACCGGACACAGAGACACCTGTTTTTTCATAAAGCCACGCGCTCATTCCATCATCCGGATGCAGTATATAGTTCAGGACAGATACCACTTTCCCGACACATTCCGAAGAGGAGATTTTCAAAGTATCCTCCGTAACGATATTATAACCGTGCTCTATCAGATAAGTGGACACCAATGCTCCTTCGTCATTCGTCCTTACCAGAACAGCTATTTCCCCGGGATTGATACCCCTGGATATGATATCCTCAATTTTCGGACACAGATATTCCAGGACAGACTCCTTCCACGATTTATCCTCACCGTTCCCTACAAACTTGACCATAACGTGTCCCGGCACATCCTTTCTTTCCCGAGGCAGAGACTGTTCCACATCGGAATAGATGGATGATATCTGCGTGGAATTCTGATTGTTTTCTGAATTATAGATACTTTGAACCTGTTTTCCTGCCCAGGAGAAAAATTCATTATTGAAATCGATGATGGCCCTCCCGCTCCTCCAGTTTTCGGAAAGCGGGGACATTTTAAGATTTTCCAAGCGAAATTCTGAGGGAACCTGAGAAGAGAGCAGTTTCCAGTCTGAGTTTCTCCATCGGTAAATGCTCTGCTTGACATCACCGACTATGAGATTATCGTTCCCGTTATCGACACTATCCTTTACAAGGGGACGGAAATTATCCCACTGCATCGCAGAAGTGTCCTGAAACTCGTCCAGCATATAATGGTCGATTCTGGTGGCAGCCTTTTCATAAATGAAAGGTGTTTCATCCCGGTCAATAATTTTGTGAAGGAAATCGTTCGTCTCAGAAAGGATGACGGAATTATTGTCACGACACCACTTGCCTATTTCGGCACGAAGATCGCTGAATACTCCGAGGATGGAATAGTTTTTCAGAACAAGGCCTGCAGTTATGTAATCCGAATGTTTCTCTGACCTGAAAAGAGAAACAATATCCCGAATATTCTTTCCCAGTTCCGAGCCGTAAAGAAGTGTTATCTGAGCCTTATTCTTCGAAGTCTTGGTAAACCAGCTACCTTCAGGACTGTCCGCATCGGCCATTTTGACAAAACCTGCCGTCAGGGACATTATCCCTTTGGAAAGGGTGACAAGTTTCATCATAGCCGAACGGGAACCTCCGGCGAAGTCCGACAGTTCAAGTCCCGAAGAGCGGATTAAGGACAGGGATTCTTCTGCGATATGGGCCACTTCACCCTCAAACGTCTTCTTAAGTGCAAGCAGTTCTTCCCTGAACGTTTTAAGTTCCACCCTGTCCATAGCTCTTCCTTCCAGAACACGGAGTCGGAAGGTTTCGTTGAAAAGGAATCCGCCCAGGGAGTTAAGTTTTCGGGAAATATCCCATCCCCTTCCCTGTTCTATCTCACTCTCTGCCATTTCTATCAGCCATTTGAGCAAGTCTTCCTTATCTGTTTCATCCAATGATGACATCAGGGAATCGACCGCCTCCACAAGTACCTCTTCGGTATCCAGCTCTACGTTATAATTGGAAGTCTGCCCCATTTCTCTCGCGAACGCCCTCAAAATCATCTGGAAAAAACTGTCAATGGTACTGACATTGAAACCGGAGTAATCATTCAGGACAGACCTGAGCAACACCCCTGCATTCTTCCTTATGTCATCCTCCTTTTCTCCTGCTGTCCTATTGTCATCCCCCGTCAAAGGGATAAGCTGCTCCATATAAGGACTTTTTTTCCCAGAGAAAAGATTATCGAGTTCACTGACGATTCTCTCTTTCATCTCTGCTGTGGCCTTGTTAGTGAAGGTCACAGCCAAAATGCGTCTATAGGGTGTTTCCTTTCCCTGATAGAATCCGTTGAAAAGGAGACGGAGATATTCGCCTGTAAGTTTGTGTGTTTTACCGGAACCGGCCGAAGCTTTTGAAATCGTCAGCATACACTACCTCCTGCATAATATTTTGAAAGGACACCATTCACAGTGAGTAATGTCCGGTGTAGCGGAGAACGGAATTTCACGATTCATTATTTCATCGAGAAGTTCCGACAGTCCATTCTTGAAATCCTCATATTCCTGTGGCGGAACGAACATCGAATGCCTGCCGTTCCCGAACAGTTCATTCGTATGCAAAACCTCCAACAGCACATCCGTACCGGCCCCTTCCTGATTACAAATGCGCATCAACATCAGGTAGAATACCAGTTGGAATGCGGTGTTGGGAATCTCCCCCTCCCTTGCGAAGAGTTCATCCACGGAGGTGTAGTCAGAATGGATTTTCTTCCCTGTCTTGTAATCGACGATTCTGTAGGCTCCATTCTTACAGTCATAACGGTCCACTTTTCCCTTGATTCTGAGCCGGTGTCCGGCAGGGGTGGTTATCCACTCGGCCAAAGACAGTTCCGACGCGATATATCTGAACGGAGCTTCACTCTTCTCCCTTTCCAGAACCTTGTCGGCATACCTGACTATCATTTCCAGAACTATCAGATTTCTTCCCGCTATTTCGGAGACCTGACGTATCTGGCGGAAAGCCTCCTTTACGGCATCCCGGCACCTTCGCATCATTTCCGCGACAGATGCTTCATCCACCGTCTTCCCCAGGTAAGGTTCGTGCAGAAGTTCCATACTCTTGTGAAACAAGTCACCGAAAGATGAGGCATCTACTGTGTCATCCACTTCATCCTCGTTTCCGAAACCGCACACCGAAGAATAGAAAAACCATAAAGGGCATTTCAGATATGTCAGAAGCGAAGACGCTGAATAGTTCAACCATTTCAGTTTCTCTATGGTATCATCCGTCTTGGCGATTGGTTCCACTTCCGTTACCGTATCCTGACGGTTCAGAGGATACACAGCCTGACGGAATGAGATGGGAAGTCTATGCTGATACTTCATCTGCAAGACATAACGGCTCACCTCAGAGCCTCCTACACCGGAACTTCTGGTATCATAGAGCAGATAGACTTTTTCCGAACGGGCTATGCTGCGATAGAAATGATACGCGGCTATGGCATCCTGAACCTCGTATGTCGGAAGTCCGAATCCGCGCCGCAAGTTGTACGGTATCATAGAATCACGAAGGCTTCGCGATGGGAAAACGCCATCGTTCACCGACAGGATAATTACATTCTTGAAATCCAGAGCCATCGTCTCCAGAGGCCCCATAATCTGAAGTCCGGAAAGAGGTTCCCCGCTCAGCGGTACCGACACTCCCTTCACCAGTGATGACAGGATGGAGAACCAGGTACTCGTTTTCACCTCAAGTTCGAGCGATGAAAGTTTCCTGATACAGACTTCGTAATGATAAAGATACTCCTTGTCCAAATCCGAAACATATTCCCTGACAGACTCGATGACACCATAAAGATAGTCCGGCAGGGATTCGGTATTCACGAGAGTGAAGATTCTTCCGAGAACGGCATCATCGGGCAGAGCGGACAGAGGGACATATATCATATTGCCCGCGACTATCTGTTTCTTCAGTTCGGCAGCGGCTCCGGGAGATGCCTTTCTCACAAAGGGATGTTCCAGAATTCCCTCGACTGGAATATGATATAGACTATCTCTACCTTTAGCGGAACCCGCCATCTGAAGCTGTGCGACCAGATTCATAAAACAGGCGGCGGAACTTTCGCGTAGCGGATAACCCATAGTCACGTTCACCGTCTCCACACTCTCCGGGATAGAGTTCAGCACAGGGTGCAATAGAGACGAATCCGGGAGCACTATACAGGTGGACAGTTCCTTCAACGGTGCTCCGCCTTCCAATTCCTCTATGACCTTCGGAAGGACCTTGGCCTGACCGACTCCGGACGGAATTCCGATGACAGTCACATCAGGCAGGGACTCCACCTCCCCGGAAGACAATGGATAACGTGACGGGAAGCGCATCAGATTTTCATTCATAAAATGAGAAGCCCTGTTTTCGGGATTCTTCAGTAACGCGCCGGGATAATCCCAATAGAAATCACCCTTCCCATCCTTGCGCAAGGCATCCATCAACGCGGCTTCACAAGCGTTCAATGCATTGAATCCGATAAACACCACCCTATCATACATTATGGAGCCGATGACCTCTTCCATATTCTCGACCACATATCTCTGAAGGAGTCCTCCATAGCCTATTCCCTTTTCCGTCAATGTCCTGCGAAAATCCTCATACACGCCACTGAGCCATCTCCACGTACCAAGAAATGCCTCGGAATTCTTTTTACCTATTTTAACGGATGACCAGAATTCCATAATAGCCTCCCGCTGCCGCTGTGACAGATATTCATATTCCTTATCATCCAATTCCCTGAGGTCGCACAGATTCCGGAAAACGCCAGGTCCGTCGGCCAGATATTTGTCGATATCGTCAAAATCACGCAGAATCACATCTCCGTATCTGAGAAAATCGTCGAATGTGTCGGAAAAACCTTCTGCACATCTCCGATAAGAAAGGTACAATTCGTACAGAAGCGTGATTCCGTCAGCCTCCTTCAGATTCGAAAGAGATGCGAAAAAGTCATTTACCGTAGTAAGAGACGGAGAAAAAACCGGACGCACACACTCCAGAGAAAGATACTTTCTGAAAAACAGGGAAGACCGCCTGTTGGGGAATACGAAACAATATTCCTGCAGACGGTCCCCTTCTTTTTCCAGATAGGTTCTCGCGACCTGCCTGAGAAAAGGGATGGATGATGACATTATTCGGCTAATCTTTTCCTTATGGCTTTAGAAGCTTCCTCGTAGCCGGGTTTATCCAGAAGAGCGAACATATTCTTCTTGTAAGCCTCGACACCGGGCTGATTGAACGGATTTATGTCTATCATATATGCGGATATGCCGCACGCTTTTTCAAAGAAAAAGAAAAGTTCTCCGAGATTATACTCGTCGATTTTTTCGATTTCAACTTTAAGATTCGGAACACCTCCGTCGATATGGGCCAGTTTGGTTCCAAGTTCAGCCATTTTGTTA
>JAGHUZ010000040.1 GCA_018064575.1 Candidatus Minthomonas equi | reverse complement strand
AAACGAAACAAGATGTTACTCAATACAGTCGACTGGATAGCCATTCTCGTTTTCTTTCTTCTGATGTTCGGCATAGCCGCCATCTGTTCGAAAAAAGCGTCTAAAAATGCTTCCGACTTTTTTCTCTCGGGACGTTCGATGCCCTGGTGGCTTATCGGCATATCGATGTGTGCCGCCTCCACTTCTACCAATTCAGCGAATATGTTCACGGAATATATCCGGAATTCCAATCTTGGTGAGAACTGGAAATGGTGGGCTTTTCTCCTGACCGGTATGCTGACGGTTTTCGTCTATTCGAAACTATGGGTGCGGTCCGGAGCGAAATCCGATATCGAATTCTATGAAATGCGATACTCCGGGAAAGCCGCTGCGTTTCTGCGTGGATTCCGCGCCATATATCTCGGATTGATATTCAATGTCATTACCATCGGTCTCGTGATGCTGGCCGCCATCAAAATAGGGCAGGTTCTTTTCGGTGTGGACCAGTGGACCATCATCATTATCACCTGTATCGCGTCGGTTATATATTCAGCCCTCGGAGGGCTGAGGGGCGCCATCTATACTGATTTGTTCCTGTTCATAATAATAATGATAGGGGCGGTGGTAGGGATGCACTATGCCGTCAATCTTCCCGAAGTGGGAGGTTACGGGGCTCTTCTGTCGAATCCTGTAGTTACGGAGCATATGTCCTTTTTCCCCGATATCAATAACCCTGAAATTTTCGTTCCCGCCTTCCTGATACCCATCGCGGTGCAATGGTGGAATGTCTGGTATCCCGGAAGCGAGCCGGGCGGCGGGGGATATATCGTGCAGAGGATGCTTTCGGCCAAGAACGAAAACCATTGTATGGCCGGCTCCGTTCTTTATCAGGTCATAAACTATGCTGTGCGTCCCTGGCCCTGGTATCTGACGGCATTTGCATCACTGATAGTGTTTCCTGACCTCATGTCCCTGCAGCAGGCCTTCCCGAATATAGACCCTTCCCTGATAAAGGGTGACGTGGCCTACCCGGCTATGCTGACCTTCGTTCCCAACGGATGGCTAGGGGTGGTGGCTGCTGCCATGATGGGGGCATTGTGCTCCACTGTCGCGGCTCATCTTTCGATGGGTTCGAATTATATCGCCAATGATTTCTGGAAACGTTTCGTAAGGAAGGATGCAGGTGAAAAGGAACTGATTCTGGTAGGACGCGTCTCTGTAGTAATACTGATGATCTGTACCGCGCTCATATCACCGTTCCTTATATCTGCGGGGACTGTATTCAATCTGATTCTCCAGGTTGGGGCGGGGACAGGTCTGATATATCTGCTCCGCTGGTTCTGGAGCCGTATAAATGCATGGAGCGAAATTACAGCCATGTTCGTGTCATTCATCGTGGCCGTATTCCTCCAGCTGGTCTATCCCCATCTGGAACTTCCCGAACTCGCTTCCTGGCATCGTCTTCTCATAGTGATGGGAATCACTACGGTGGCTTGGGTGGCTGTAACTTTCCTGACAAAACCCTCCGACCCTGCCAAATGCCGGGAATTCAGAGAAAAAATACATACAGACAGGCACGATATAGCCTGGGGGCTTCTGGCCATGACACTGGCTTGTCTTGCAGTATTCAGCGCTATGTTTTCAGCCGGATATTGGATTTATGGGGAAATGACGCTTGCCATCATATTTACCGCCTTATTCGCGGTATCCACGGCAGCCGTCATACCTGTCGTTATACGTTTGAACAAATAGAAATGCTTTTTGAAAAATCATGAAACGGAGTATTATTCTTTTCTCGACATTCGTAATGTTCTTCTCTTGTTCGCGAACACCCGTCCCGGTTCAGATATGCCCGATATGGAGATGCTCTCTCCGGAGGGAACTGCAGTTCTTCTTTCCTCCCTTTTCGGAAAGGTTATTTATATCGATATGTGGGCCACGTGGTGCGGCCCCTGTGTCAAGGAAACGCCATATATGGCAGCTCTGGCCGAAAGGATGAAAAAACGTGACGACATTCTGTGTAAGGGATAGATATGGTCCTGTTCGAAGCTGCGGGTCAAAGCCATGATAAATAGCCATATTGAAAGAATGACTTAAATACACATTGATTATGAAAAGAATTGTTTTATTATCGGGGATTCTGTTCTCTGTGACCGCATTGCAGGCACACGATTTCAACATCGTGAATCCGAGCGAAGAGGAAGTAGATGCCATTTATCTCCTTAAAAGTTACGCCCCCTTTTCTTTCGATAAAGGGAAAACCGTTTTATTCGATATCGATTATCTTCGCGGAAAGAATGTGGGATACGGAAACGGTGACCGTGTTCGCGAATGGGGAAAGAAGTTCTCCAAGGGATTCAAGAATGTGCTGTGATACAAATTATAACTGAATAAAGAACGTTTTACTATGGAAAACAAAACTCAACAACGATTGATGTCAATAGATGCCCTGCGCGGTTTCGATATGTTCTGGATTATGGGGGGAGCATCCCTGCTGGTCCAGATATGTATGGCGGTGACCGGATCTTCGGATTCGGAACTTATCCGTCAGATGGAGCACGTGGACTGGGGCGGTCTCCATTTTATGGACCTTATCTTCCCTGTCTTCGTCTTTATCGCCGGTCTTTCCTATCCTTTTTCACATGCGAAACAAATCGAACGGGGCGACACTCCGGGAATGATGCATAAGAAAATAATCAGACGAATGATTATCCTTCTGCTGATGGGACTGGCCTATAACGGTTTTTTCAAGAGTGACTGGACGAAGGCGGCCGACTTCCGTTATTTCAGCGTACTGGGGAAAATCGGTATAGCGTGGGGAGTCGCAGCATTCATTTATATGCATACGAAGAGTTTCAAGGCCAGACTGGGATGGATAGCGGCAGGGCTGCTGGGCTATTCATTACTTCTGTGCTTTACCGCTCCGGACGCCCCGGCGGGGGCGTCACCGACATCTCTGGAAGGATGTTTCATCGGATACCTTGACAGACTGTTCGTTCCGGGTTATCTGTATTGTGACAATCTTCTTGAACCTTCCGGACCGTTCGTTTCTTTTTTCGGATATCCTACTGCCCTTCTCGGAATGTGCGGAGGTGACATAGCACGCTCTTCCAAGTGGACACTTTCACGCAAGCCTGTGATTCTCGCACTGGCGGGAATCGCCTGTCTGACTGTCGGTATCGCTTGTTCTCCTTTACAGCCGATAGTCAAGAAACTGTGGTCTCCCACTTTCGCTCTGGTGGCAAGCGGAATAGGCTTTGTATTCTTCGCTCTTTTCTTCTATCTGATAGATGTGCGCGAATGGCGCTCCTGGTGCTTCCCGTTCAGACTCGTCGGGATGAATTCGATTACCATCTATTTCCTGTCCGCCTGCTTTGATTTCGGTGCACTTTCAATGTTTTTCTTCAAGAGCATTACGCAGCTCTGCGGTCCCTATGCGCTTGTGGCTCAGGTATTTGCTCTTCTTGTGGTCAAGTTTGTGTTTCTATACTTCCTCTATCGCAAAAAGATATTCCTCAAGGTCTGATATAATATTTTCATAATGTCTTACTTAACTAAAATTACACTTATATGAATGCTGTCAAATATCTGATGGCAATAGCGGTCATCCTGTTTTCCACAGTCACTGCCCCTGAAGCAACTGCCCAAAAAAAAGCCGCAGCGTCCAAATCCGCGATACCGGCATTCTCTCTGCCTTCGACCGAAACTGATGAGCAGAAGGCGGAAAG
>JAGHUZ010000116.1 GCA_018064575.1 Candidatus Minthomonas equi | reverse complement strand
AGGTACGATGCCGGTCGATGAAAGGAACATCCAGCCCTGGGGCATCCTAAATGGAGGAGCGGCACTGGCTCTCGCAGAAACCACGGCAGGTCTGGGTTCCGTTGCACTCTGTCCCGGCCATATAGTCTCCGGGATATGCATAGACGGACATCACGTCCATTCCGCCTTCAAAGGAGACACTCTAACGGCCACGGCCAGAATCCTTCATCGCGGACACCATACCCACATTTGGGATGTCGACATAAAAAACGGGAATGGAGAACTCATCAGCCACGTAAACGTAACAAATTACATCTCCGCTCCAATATCTAAAAACTGAAGTCTGTCTTTCCATCTATGGACGAAATCATAAAACTTTTTTCGAAGACATTCGGAGAGAATCCTCTCAAAACTGAGTGTCTTACCGCATCTGCAAGTCCCAGACGCTATTATCGGATTTATCCGGCGTCCGGACAAAGTACCGTAATCGCCACCTACGGCACTTCCGCCGATGAAAATGAAGCATTCATATACCTCTCAAGACATTTCAGAGAAAGAGGTCTTCCCGTTCCTGAAATATACGGGATATCGGAAGATGGCATGACATATCTTCAGGAAGATTTGGGTGACATAACCCTTTGGGACGCTGTGTCGTCAGGCAGGAAAAAAGGTGGGGATTATTCCGAAGAGGAGACCGCTCTTCTGAAGATGGCTATGTCAGACCTGGCAGACATCCAGGCCAAAGGAGCGGAGAACATTGACTGGAACAACTGTTATCAGCAGATGACTTTCGACCGTCGATCCATTCTCTTCGACCTCCATTACTTCAAATACTGCTTTCTCAAACCCTCCGGAGTGGAGTTTGACGAGAATATGCTGGAAGACGAATTCGAGAAAATGGCCGACATCATCACCCGTGAAAAATGTGACCGCTTTCTTTACCGTGATTTTCAGCCGCGTAACATAATGGTGAAGGATGGCCGTCTCATCTTCATCGATTATCAGGGAGGACGCAGGGGCCCTCTCCACTACGATGTGGCATCTTTCGTCTGGCAGGCATCGGCACTGTATCCGGACGAATTACGCAATGCACTGATAAATACTTATCTGGAGTCACTGGAAAAGTATGAACATACGGATAAAGTCCGTTTCCTCGAAACTCTGCGCCACTTCGTCCTGCTTCGGACTATACAGGTTCTGGCAGCATACGGATTCAGGGGACTCTATGAAGGCAAGGTCCGCTTTCAGA
>JAGHUZ010000140.1 GCA_018064575.1 Candidatus Minthomonas equi | reverse complement strand
AAGTATTATTATCACAAATCACCCCTTCCGGATTTTATCGTTTGGATGGGGATTTTCTCAATAAATATTTCATTGTTTCCAGCCCCGGCACCAGGAAACTTATGGCATCTCCGGAGGTTATAGGGCTTGATGCTTACAGGGCTATGGTTCCGGTCACCATTGATGCTCTCCATTATCTGAAAGACAGGGATTCCCGTTCTTTAGACAGAGTCAATATCCTCACCATTCTCAGGGGAGGATTGAATTATCCTTTAGAGGAAAGCTGTTTTGAATGTGGCATAACTGTTTCCGATATGAGTTTCCTGAGTTGTGAAAGAGTAATTGAAAACGGATTCATAACCGGACTTGAGGTTAAGTATGAAAAACTTCATACGGAGAAAGATGCCGTCATTATGATAGGAGACATTATCGCCAGTGGCGCTACTCTCAGGCATTGTCTGAAGTATGTCTTTGATGCATTCAAGGTAGCGGGACACAATATCCGTAAGTTCATATTCTTCACTGTGGGAGGAACCAAGGCCATAAAAATGATGGAGGAGTTTACCGTGAAGTTCCGCGAACAGTGGCCCGGATTCGAGGGATTTGAATGCGTTTTCTACGAAGGTGTATTCACAGTTTGGGAGGATAACGGTGTGACAGGGGAAAGTACTCCGGATATAGATTTCGGCTGGAATGGGGGAGTCGTGTCTCCCGAATTCAGGGAATATGTAATGGACTATGCCTACGCACCGGCACTTCTAGAAAAATGCATCATCTATGACGGAGGGGCCAGAAGGTATAACATAGGAAGTCACGTCGAGGAGGTGATAGATTTTTGGGAACGGCTTGAGGCTGCTGCCGAACGTGTGCCATATGCTGATTTCCTGGCCGAGAAATTCGGTTATCCCGCAGGGGTGACATATAGAAAGTGGCTTGAGTACCTTCATTATCCCGCAGACCGGGATTTGTCCGGCCTGTACGAAAAGGAAATGAAATATGCCTCCCGTCTGCTCGAGAAACCTCTTGTAGAAATATGCAGGGAGCGGCTCTCTCAGCTGAAATACGATTTTTCAAAATACATAATACACCAATAAGACTATGAGCAAAGACAATCTTGACTTTGAAACCGTCAAAGTCCCCACCGTCAAGAGGCGTTCAAACATTACTTTATTTATGATTATGATGGGCTTCACATTCTTTTCTGCAAGTATGTGGGCTGGTCAGACATTGGCGGCAGGCCTTGATTTCAAAGGCTTTATTCTGGCCTTGATTCTTGGTGGCGTAATTCTTGGGGCATATACCGGAACACTCGGATTCATCGGTGCCGAGAGCGGACTTTCTCTCGACCTTCTCGCCCAGCGCAGTTTCGGACGTAAGGGCAGCTGGCTTCCCAGTGCGATGATTTCATTCACTCAGACTGGTTGGTTCGGTGTCGGATTGGCTATGTTCGCCATACCCGTAGTGAAAGAAGTGTTCAATATCCCCGTTACCCCCGATTCTATGCCGTGGCAGGGCTATGTGTTGGTAGTTCTCGCTGGTGTTTTGATGACTGCCAGTGCTTTTTTCGGTATCAGGAGCCTTACCATCATCAGTTACATCGCGGTTCCACTGGTGGCCATTCTCGGTACTGCCGCTATGATAATGGCTGTCAAGCAGGGAGACAGGACTCTTATCGAACAATTCTCCGTGGGAACGAAAAATCTTTCCGTAATCGCAGCGGCCGGACTCGTAATCGGCAGTTTCGTGTCGGGAGGAACAGCTACTCCGAATTTCACCCGTTTCGGTAAGAAAGGTGTTTCCGCCGCCATCATTACCGTGCTGGCATTTTTCATAGGGAATTCCCTGATGTTTTTCTTCGGAGCAGTTTCCTCCATATATGTAGGCGGAAATGATATCTTCGAGGTTATGCTCAATCTGAATCTGTTTTGGTTCGCCATCATCGTTTTGGGACTCAATATCTGGACTACTAACGACAATGCCATTTATTCCTCCGGACTCGGAATGGCCAATATCACCGGCCTCTCCAAGAGAACTTTGGTCCTTATTTGCGGTATTCTTGGAACTATTTTCGCCGTATGGCTCTACTGGAATTTCTGCGGCTGGCTGAATATTCTGAATTGTACACTTCCTCCTATCGGCATTATTCTGACGGTCGATTATTTTATCCGCCGCAAGTCATATCTGGATGATACGGTAGAAATAAAGGACGTAAATTGGTTTTCTGTTTTAGGAGTCGCGGCAGGAGCAGTCGTTGCCAACATTCTTCCTTGGGGAATATCGTCAATCAACGGAATGATAGTGGCTGTTATCGTATATCTTGTCGGCAGATGCTCCTGCTGCTCCTGTAGAGAGAGATGAAAACTTTAGTAATTTGTAAGCATATTCGAGTTTTGTTTCTGACTCTGTTCTATGCGATGCCGATTCTGATAACTTCGTGTGAATGTGGTAAGGGTATGTCAGACTCTATGAAAAAAATGATAATTTTTGACGGAGACCCCGGTACAGATGATGCCGTCGCGCTGAGAATTCTTTCACTTTCAGCATACAAGCCATATTGGTGTATTTCCACTTTCGGGAATATGCCGTGGGATTATACCTGCTTGAATATGCATCTCCTTTCACAGTCTTTCGGTATGGAATCCGGAATCGCCTGTGGTGCCAAGGTTCCGTATGACGGTCATACCGTAAACTGCAGCGATTTCCACGGACCGGACGGACTCGGAGAGACGTCGGAATCACTGATGCAGGAACTGGGGATTGACAAGAATATCATAAATTCCAGCGCTTCGCTCGCGGATGTGGCGCGTAGCGTTCTTTCGTGTGAAAGTGTTATCTATGTCATTACCGGTCCTCTGTCTTCGCTCTCCCATCTGATGGATGATTATCCAGAAGTGAAATCACATATCGAGCGTGTTTATGTGATGGGTGGCGGTGTTGGGGAATTCAATGTGGATGGTGATAGGGAATATAATTTCGCTGCCGACGGGATAGCAGTGGAAAAGGTGTTTTCTTCATCCTTGGACATCACCCTCTTCCCGTTGGATATTACTCATCATTTTGCTAAACTCTCCCTACAGCAGATAGATTCCATCGATTTCACTTCCGCACCATTCCTGAAGTCCGTTTTGAATACCAATTATCGCTCGAATTCCAAATACGGAATAACAGATGCCGTTCTTCACGATGCCATGCCGGTGCTTTATCTGCTGGAACCTGAAAAGTTCAAGGTGGAAGATATGACACTTTCAGCCGATTCAACAGGTCGCATCCGACCTTCAAAAGAAGGACGAGTAGTCCACGTGGCAGTGTCTTGTCCTGAAACTCTTTTGTATGAGAGGGTGAAGAGGGCGATAGAATCAAAAGAAAAACAGGCGGGCCTGTAAGCCGGGTTCTGTACCCTTGCGGGCTTCTGTCATTTATCTGACGCAGCCTACCCCCCGGCATCGGACGGGCAGCCCTTAATCACCGGTATATTTGGCCTTGCAGGTTTCGGGTGCGTACCCCGGAGATGTCGCCATCAGCCGGTCGTAAGCTCTTGCCTCACGTTTTCACCCTTGCCCCGTGAGGGGCGGTAATTTTCTGTTACGCGAACCGTACACTTACGCATACCTGTGCTTTCCACAGCGAAATGCCCTTTCCTGCCCGGACTTTCCTCTGCACTTTTCGTACAGCGACAGAACGTCCCGCCTGTAATTCAAGGTGCGAAGATAGAAAAAAACGCCGTTTTCTTGAAATCTATCTCTTATTCAACTACAGCACCTTTGAGAATGACATCAATGGCAGTTTCCATTTCAGCTGTGTCGTCATAGATGACTTTATAGAAGGCTTCTCTACCGAAAACTGCACTCGCAGCCAATGCCTTCATATACTGCGTAAGCAGTTTTCTGGAAGTTTCAATCTCTTCCGGAGTAGTCTTTATATCGCGATTTTTGGCCAGAGAAATCAATCCGTCGAAAATTATTCCGTCAGAATCGAATTTCTGACAGAATAATTCAAATGACTTTCCGTATTTCTTCTGCCAGACGTCGCGGTATCTGTCTTCCATATCGTTCATATAATCGAGAACCAAGCCCTTTCTTAAAATCTGGGAGTACATAGCCGTGTGCCCCGTGGTGTCCTGAGGAATGAAAATGTCCGGCATTATTCCCCCGCCTCCGTAAACGGTGCGTTGTTTCTTAAGGGTCTTGAATCTCAAGGAATCCGGCATCCGTATGCTGTCGGCTGAAAAATTCTCACCGTGCAGGTAGCGCATATAGAAGTTCTTGTAATAATCATCCTTGTGTCCCTCCTCATAGGGCGATTGGATTACGCGTCCCGAGGGAGTATGGTATCGGGCTATAGTCAGTCTTAGCTGCGAACCGTCAGAAAGCTGCATCTGCTGCTGAACCAGACCTTTGCCGAAGGAACGCCGGCCGATTATGATACCACGGTCATTGTCCTGTATGGCTCCCGAAACGATTTCTGAAGCGGAGGCTGAATTTTCGTCTATCAGAATGACAAGCGGAACATTCTTCAGTGTCCCTGTTCCTGTGGCAAATTCTTTGAACTCACGGACTTTGCGTCCTTCAGCATAGACTATGAGGTCCCCCTTTTCCAGAAACTGGTTGGAAATTTCTATGGCTGTCGGAAGAATTCCGCCCCCATTGTCCCGCAAGTCGAGTATTACACCCTTGATGGGGTTCTTGCATTTGCTGACGGCTGTAAGAATCTCTTCGTTGGACTTGGCTGCGAATCTGCTGAGTTTCAGCATAAGAATACCGTTATCCATCTGATATGCGGCATCCAGACTGTTGAGAGGAATTTTGTCTCGTGTAACAGTAAAATATAGAGGCTCTTTTTCCTCCCTTCTTGCTATGCTGAGTTCCACTTTGGTTCCTTTCGGTCCTCTGAGGTAGTGGAACACGTCAGTGTTCGTTAAGCCGATTCCGGCAATATTCTTGCCGTCCACGGTGATGATTTTGTCTCCGGTGCGGATTCCTACTCTCTGTGAAGGTCCTCCGGCCACGGGCTCCTGAACCGTAAGCGTATCGTGGATGATGGCGAACTGTACACCTATACCTTCGAATTCACCTTGAAGCGGTTCATTGGTGGCCTCTACATCACTCGCGCAGATGAACGCGGAATGCGGGTCGAGTTCCTCCATAGCGGCGGTGATGGCTGCATCTGCTATTTTGGTGAATCCTACAGTGTCAATGTAGTAGTGGTTAATCAGATACATAACCTGAGCCATTCTTTCCGCAGCTTGGGATACGTTCTCTGACGTTTGCGCTGTACAGGGGTTCAATGTGCAGAGTATCAGGGCGATGAGTGTAGCTATTCTTCTATTCATATTACGAATTTTTTCCCTTCTGAGGCCAGAAATGCATTTTCAAAAATTTCCTTTACCTGTTCAAGTAATATCTCCGGTTGGTGATACCGTGAACTGAAATGTGTTATTACCATTTTTCCGACACCGGCAGTCTTGGCTGCGGATGCTGCCTGATGAGTGGTGGAATGCCCCGTTTTCAAGGCTATTTCCTCCATATCGGACGCAAATGTGGTTTCGTGCAGCAGCAGATCCACTCCGGAGATATATTCCGCTTCCCGCGAAAACGGTGCCGTATCGCAGCAATATGCAAAACTTTTCGGTATGGCTTGATGGAAATCGTTTGAACGTGTTTTTCCTTTGAAAAGGAATCCCCAGCAGGGGAGGGAATGTGCAAGTGGAAAAGACCATATTTCCAGATTATTGCTTTCTGCTATCAGTGTCTTATCCGGGTAGTCGGTTCGGATGTGCCTTATCCCGAAGCAGATATCTTCACCGAACTGTTTCATATAAAAATCCAGAATAGCGGCCATTCCAGAAGGTGCATAAATGTTGACAGGCGCCGTTCTTCCTTTCATAGACATCGTGGACAGCAGACCGAACAGTCCGAATACGCGATCTCCATGCAGGTGGGAAATGCATATGTCGGAAATTTTGAAATGGGATATTCTGTGCTTTGCCATCAGAATCTGAGTCCCCTCACCGCAGTCAAGAAGGAACAAGCGCCCGTGTACGTCAAGTACGTGGGCGCTTGGATACCTGTCTGACATCGGGGATGCTGAAGACACTCCCAGTGTAGTCAGTGTGAGATTCATCCTTATTTGGATTCCTGTTCGAGCTTGTTCTTCAGTTCAGCGAGTTCTGAAATGTCACCGAGTGTGGTCTTTTCAAGATTGGCTTTAAGCTTCTTGACGGCCTTCTGGGTGCTGTCGATTTCAGAATTCTTCTCTGCTTTCTCTTCGTGACGGGGTTCTTCCCAAGTGCGTACGTGGGAGAGAATAATCTTCTTGGAAGCTTTGTTGAATTCAGTTACCTTGAACTGGAGTTTTTCTTCAACCTTAGCCTGTGTGCCATCCTGCTTGGCGAGATTTCTTACAGAGCAGAAACCTTCGATGCCATAGGGGAGAGCCACGGTAGCACCGCCCTTGTCATTGATGCTGATGATAGTGCCTTCGTGTGTCGAACCGAGCGTGAAAATGGTCTCGAATACATCCCAGGGATTCTCTTCAAGCTGCTTGTGACCGAGGCTGAGTCTGCGGTTTTCCTGATCTACATCGAGAACTACCACTTCGATGCTGTCACCGATGGAGGTGAATTCTGAAGGATGTTTGATTTTCTTGGTCCAGCTCAGGTCGCTGATATGGATGAGACCGTCAACACCTTCTTCAAGTTCTACGAATACACCGAAGTTGGTGAAATTGCGAACTGTGGCGGTATGTTTGGAATTGATGGGATATTTGACATTGATGTCGGCCCAAGGATCGGCTTTGAGCTGTTTGATGCCGAGGGACATCTTTCTCTCTTCACGGTCGAGGGTGAGAACTACGGCCTTTACAGTGTCTCCGACTTTCAGGAAATCCTGAGCGCTGCGAAGATGGAGAGACCAGCTCATTTCTGAAACGTGAATCAATCCTTCAACACCTGGCTGAATTTCGACGAATGCACCGTAGTCAGCGATAACGACTACCTTGCCTTCGACTATGTCACCCACTTTGAGGTCGGGATTGAGAGCTTCCCAAGGATGAGCCTGAAGCTGTTTCAAGCCGAGAGCAATACGCTTTTTGGCTTCATCGAAGTCAAGAATGACGACGTTGATTTTCTGGTCGAGGGTAACAATTTCCTCCGGATGGTTGATGCGGCCCCAGGAAAGGTCGGTGATGTGGATGAGTCCGTCAACACCGCCGAGGTCAACGAATACACCGTATGTGGTGATATTCTTGACTGTCCCTTCGAGAACCTGACCTTTTTCGAGTTTGCCGATGATGTCAGCCTTCTGGGCTTCGATTTCAGCTTCAATGAGGGCCTTGTGTGATACAACGACATTTCTGTATTCGTTGTTAATCTTGACGATTTTGAAGTCCATAGTCTTGTTGACATATACGTCATAGTCGCGTATGGGCTTAACCTCGATTTGTGAACCGGGAAGGAATGCTTCGATGCCGAATACTTCAACGATCATACCGCCTTTGGTGCGTGCCTTGACATAACCTTTGATGACGGTTTCGTTTTCGTAGGCCTCATTTACGAGATCCCAGCTGCGGAGTGAGTGGGCTTTTTTATGTGAGAGGATCAGCTGACCCTTTTTATCTACTGCGGTTTCTACGTAAACTTCCACTTTGTCTCCCACTTTCAGTTCGGGATTATAGCGGAATTCAGCTACATTGATGACGCCTTCGCTCTTATAGCCGATGTTTACGAGGACTTCTCTCTTGTTGATAGCCATTACGGTGCCTTCTACGACCTCGTTTTCGACTACCTTGGAAAGAGTCTGGTTATAACTTTCTTCGATGGATGCTTTGTCCTCTTCGTAAGGAGCATCTTTTTCGAATTCATCCCAATTGAACTGGTCAACCGGAATACTTGCATTGGATTTACGCTTTTTGATTTCTGCGGCGGGAGCGACTGCTTCGTTCTCCACTACCTTGTTTTCGTTTTCGTTTGACATTTTGTTAAATAAGTTTTTCTTTAAAGCGGTTTGACTTTATTTATAATCCCCTTTTCAAGGGCGTGCAAATATCGTAACTAATCTTCTGATTTCCAAAGAAATTTTTGATATAATGCGATAAAAAAGACAGGTCTCCCGAAAAAAGAGACCTGCCGCTGTAAAAATCTGTATTCCTGTTCTTATTCGGCGCTGATGGCCCCATTGGGGCAGGCAGCTTCGCAAGCACCGCAGTCTGCACAAGCGTCAGCATCGATGGAATATACGTCACCGGCAGTGATAGCTCCTACAGGGCATTCGTCGATGCAGGAACCGCAGGCTACACAAGAATTAGGGTCAATTTTACGTGCCATATCAATATATCTTTTTTAGTTGGTTGTTAATAGATGCAAATATATGATTTTTTATTCGTTTTTACACTTCGGGAGGAATAAATAGTTCAGAGCTTGAATCTCACGGTAACTGATGCGGATACTTTTATCTCTTGAAAATCAAGTTCGGGCAGAGATTCATCTTCCATTGAGTCCGATGAATTGGCGGCATATGTCATCATTAATTTCGGCTGACGGTAATTTCCTCCGGAACTGTGGTCTATTATGTAAATGGCCGGACCGAGTTTCTGACCGATGGCCTCAGTCATAGACGTGGCTGTATTCTTGGCCTTTCTGACCGCTTCGGCACGTACCTCTGTCGCGAGAGCATCCATATCACTGTATTCGAATTTGGAGACATATGCATTGGAAATACCTTGATTGTCAAGCGTTTCAAGAACTTTTGCGGCCATTGTCGCATCTTTTACTGTGAGTAAATAGTGTCCTGAAAGGGAAGTCTGCGGGCGTCTGCCCTTTCTGGTGAAAACACTTTCCATATCATATACCTTGAGATTTTCCTTAATGTCTATGCCTATAGTCGTCAGAGCTTTTTTCATCACTTTTTCAAGGGCGGGAAGCGAACTGTTCTTCCAGTCGCTTTCCTTGATGGTGATGGAGATGGTAATGCGGTCCGGAGTGACAGTCTTCTCTGCGGAACCATTGACTTCGATATAATTTTCTTCACGTTCCTGAGCAAGTGCTATGACAGGAGAAAAACAGAATGCCATTATGGCGAGTGATGTGAACAATGTTTTCATCATATATGCTTTTTGATTATGTCCTGAAATATTTTCAGATTTTCGCGGCTGTTCGCCGCAATAACACCGCACGGGCTGTCAAAACTGAGCGGAGAACTGTCCGGGGCTGAAAGGTATCCTCCAGCTTCCGTGACTATCACCGATGCTGCTGCGAAATCCCAGGGGCATAAAAGGTACTCGAAATAAAGTTCGCACCTGCCCATAGCTGCGTAGCAAAGTTCCGTAGCAGCTGAACCGAAGCGCCTGAAATCGTTGCATTTCAGGAATACATCGCGAAGAATGTGTGCGCATATGTCTGTATACTCCTTGTGATATACGGCAAATGCCGTGCAGATGACGGCATCTTCAAAGGACCTTTCTGAAACGTGGATAGGGATGCCGTTGCGATATGCACCCTCACCTTTGTCGGCCCTGAAAAGCTCATCTGTGCGGGGAAGAAATACTACACCGGATATGATGGTGTCGAAGTGTTTGAGACCCACGCTTATGGCGCAGTGGTCGAGACCTCTGGCATAGTTGGAGGTGCCGTCGATGGGGTCGATAATCCACGTATATTCGAAGCCGCTCTGCTGAAGGTTCTCTTCTTCACACAGAAAACCGCTTCCAGGAATTAATTCCTTCAATCTGTCGCAGAGAAAATTCTGCACAGCGACATCTGACGAGGTGACTATATTGGCGTACCCGTCTTTCTGTGTGACTTCAAAAGGCTGGAGCATCAGTCGGGATGCTTCCCTTACCACTGTTTCTATCTGTTCTGAAAAAGATTTCATTTTCATCATATTCGGAGTTCCGCAAAATTAATACCATACCTTAAAAATCTGTTTTGAAATAATTAATCAAAACATCTTCCAAGTGGTTTCCGGGATAATACAAAAAGCGGCCGGAATCCGACCGCTTCAAGGTAGAGATGTTATGTTTTACTTCAAATCTTTAATGGCTGCCTGAGCTGCTGCGAGGCGTGCGATAGGAACGCGGAACGGTGAACAGCTGACATAATTGAGACCGATTTGGTGGCAGAACTCAACGGATGCGGGGTCACCTCCGTGTTCACCGCAAATGCCGCATTTGAGGCCTTCGCGGGTGCTGCGTCCGTTCTCGACGGCAGACTGTACCAGTTTGCCTACAGACTTGGTGTCGAGGGTCTTGAATGGGTCATTGTCAAGTATCTTGTTCCCGAGATAGTCTCCCATAAACGTGCTGACGTCATCACGGCTGAAGCCGAAGGTCATCTGTGTGAGGTCATTGGTTCCGAACGAGAAGAATTCAGCAGTACGAGCCATACGGTCTGCAGTAAGTGCAGCACGCGGAATTTCTATCATAGTACCGAACTTGTAGTCGAAATTCTGTTTGGTGCGAACTTCCACTTCCGTCTTAATCTTGTCGCAGATGTTCTTCTGGAATTTGAGCTCGCGGTCGGAGATGGTTACAGGAACCATTATTTCCGGTCTGGGGTCATATCCTTCTCTCTTGAGTTCGGCGCAGGCTGTGAAAATGGCGCGGAACTGAGTTTCGGAAATCATAGGATATGTGATGTGCAGACGTACTCCACGGTGCCCCATCATAGGGTTCATTTCGTGAAGGGCTTCACCGCGTTTGTCAATGTCGGCTTCGCTGATATGAAGTTCGTGGGCAAGTTCCTCTTTCTTGTCGTGTGTAGTAGGTACGAATTCGTGGAGAGGGGGGTCGAGAAGACGGAAGGTGACGGGTTTCCCGTCCATTACCTTCATAGTTCCTTTGACTGAAGCCTTGATGAAGGGCTCAAGCTCGGAGAGAGCATTGCGGCGCTCTTCGTCGGTCTTGGAAAGAATCATCTTGCGGAGCTTGCTCAGAGGAATTTCGGAGTTGGAACCATAGAACATATGCTCTATACGGAAAAGACCGATGCCTTCCGCTCCGAATGAGAGTGCGCGGGCGGCATCTTCCGGAGAGTCTGCGTTCGTGCGTACACCGAGTTTGCGGAATTTGTCGGCGATGTTCATGAACTGGACGAAGCGGGGATTGTTCGATGCATCCATCGTATCGATGGCAGTGTCATAAACAGCCCCTTTGGCGCCATTGAGCGAGAACATCTCACCTTCACCGTATTTTCTGTCAGAACCTGTGAACCATACAAGTTTGTTCTCGAGGTCGATTTTCATATCTTCACATCCGACGATACAGCACTTGCCCCATCCGCGGGCTACAAGTGCGGCGTGTGATGTCATACCGCCTTTCTGTGTGAGGATACCGGCTGCAGCGCGCATACCTTCCACATCCTCGGGAGAGGTTTCTTCGCGGACGAGAATGACTTTCTTTCCGGCTTGGGCCGCTGCTACTGCGTCAGCATTGGTGAAGACTATCGAACCTACTGCTCCACCCGGAGAAGCGGGGAGTCCGTGGGCTATGACTGTCGCCTTCTTTTCGGAAGCTGGGTCGAGGATGGGATGGAGAATTTCATCGAGCTGAGCAGGTGATACTCTGTTGACTACGGTTTTCTCATCTATCATACCTTCCTGAAGCATATCCATAGCCATATTGAGGGCAGCCAGA
>JAGHUZ010000173.1 GCA_018064575.1 Candidatus Minthomonas equi | reverse complement strand
ATGGTAAAGTTTCGAGAAAATCAGAGTCTGTTCCCGGCGTACAATGGTCTGCGAACATCGGAATGGGTTTGGAATACCGATTCTTGAATTTTATGGGTGTTTACATTGACCCTCGCCTTACTTACTTTTTCAATTGTGCGCAGCCATATTCCATCCGTGAGGAGCAGCGCTGGCAGTTGAACCTGAATCTCGGGTTCAGATTCCATTTATAGTCAGGTGCAGGCGAAACTTATTTCTGATGTTCTTTCAGTTGTCTGGCCATTTTTGACGCGAATACAAAATCATTCAGATTCCGGCAGTCCGAGTCGAATATTTCGTCGCGGGAACCTTCCCATTTTTTCTGTCCTTGATAGATGAAGGTGATTTTGTCTCCGATTTCCAGTACGGAATTCATATCGTGTGTGTTGATGACAGTGGTTATATCATACTCGCGGGTGATTTCCTGAATGAGTCTGTCGATATGAATGGATGTCAGCGGGTCCAGTCCGGAATTGGGCTCATCGCAGAACAGATATCGGGGGTTGAGCGCTATGGCTCTGGCGATGCCTACGCGTTTCTGCATTCCTCCTGAGAGTTCGGAAGGATATTTGTGGTTAACGTTTTCCAAAGCAACCCTATGGAGGCAGAAATTGACGCGGTCCAGTTTTTCTTCGTAACTCATATCGGTAAAAAAGTCCAGAGGAAACATTACATTCTGCTCTGCGGTAGCGAAATCGAACAGAGCACTGCCTTGAAACAGCATTCCTATTTGTGACCGTATCCGTTTTCTGGAATTTTCGTCGGCTGAATTGAACAGTACGTCATCGAACCACACTTCACCGGAATCAGGCTCGTGAAGGCCTATGATGGATTTGAGCATCACGGTCTTGCCTGAACCGCTGGAACCTATTATAAGAGAACATTTCCCACGTTCGAAAGTGGTCGAAATATCATCGAGGACGCGCTTGTCTCCAAAAGATTTGCTGATGTGGTCAATCCTTATCATAAAAGCAGTTTTGTAAGAATAAGGTCAAAAATTAGAATGAGCGCGCTGCTGATGACGATGGCCCTTGTACTGCTGTGACCTACTCCGAGTGAACCTCCCGTAGCATAGTACCCGAAAAATGAAGAAATGGAGGCGATGATGAATCCGAAGACTGCGGTCTTGATACAGCTGTATGTAACATAGAAACCTATGAACCAATATCGGATGCCTGTGACATAGTCGGCGATGTTGATGACCTCTGTCAGGACAACGGTGATATATCCGCCGATAATTCCCAATATGAAACTCATCAACATCAGGAGGGGGGTCAGGAACGTGCAGGAAAGCAGTTTCGGGAGAATGAGGAAATTGGCGGAATTCACTCCCATCATTTCCATTGCATCTATCTGTTCGGTGATTCTCATCGTCCCTATTTCAGAGGAGATATTTGAACCCATTTTCCCGGCCAGAATCAGGCAGACCATAGTCGAACTGAATTCAAGGACGAGAGATTCCCTTGTCATATATCCCACGTACATTTTCGGAATGAACGGGGATTCCATATTGCCGGCGGTCTGAATGACCAGAACCGCTCCTATAAATATGGAGATTAGTGCAATGAGTGGGATGGAGTCGATGATGAGCTTGTCTGATTCGTTTATGAATTGTCTGGCGAACATTCTCCACTTCTCAGGACGTCTGAAAACTTTGCCCATAAACAGCACATATCTTCCAGTTTGGGTGAAAAGTGATTTGAACATATTCCCTTTTTGGCTACATTTGCGCCCAAAATTAATCAAAAGTGCAGATTTTTTATCATATCGGGCTGTTTTTATATTTTCTGGCCGCCCGTATTGTCTCCATTTTCAATCAAAAGGCCAGATTTTTCGTTGATGGCCGTAAGAATCTGTATGATGAAGTTTCTGCCACTTATCATCCTGACAAGCCGGTGGTTTGGTTTCATTGCTCATCAGTCGGCGAGTTTGAACAGGCCCGTCCTCTGATAGAGAGAATAAAGCGCGATAAAATGGATTGTCAGATTCTTCTGACCTTCTATTCTCCTTCCGGTTATGAATTGAGAAAGAATTATGAGTATGCGGACTGGGTGTATTATCTCCCCCTCGATACCATAAAGAATGCAAGACGTTTTGTTTCTATGATAAATCCTTCCAGGGTAATATTCATCAAATATGAATTCTGGATGAATTTTCTCAACGAACTGAAGCGGCGTCATATCCCCACTTACGTGGCTTGTGCCATTTTCCGTCCCGGACAGATATTTTTCCGTTGGTATGGAAATGTGATGAGGAAGACTCTGAGGTGTTTCGACAGACTCTTCGTTCAGAATGAAGCATCGGAGAAACTTCTTTCGACAATAGGTATCTGTAATGTGGATGTATTCGGAGATACAAGATTCGACAGAGTATATGAGATACTTAGGTCACGTCAGGAGGGTGATGATACAGTATCTTCTTTTTCTGCGGACTCGACTACCATAGTCGCAGGGAGTACGTGGGAAAATGATGAAGTGATATTGGCGGAGGCCTTCCGTCCGTTTGCCGATTCTGCGAAATTGGTTCTGGTTCCTCACGAAACCGATGAAAGACATATCTGTAAAATAGAAAAACTGTTCTCAGAATACGGAACTGTCCGCTATTCCGTTCTTTCCAGCATCGGTGACGGCCCGGCAAAAGCTGAACGGATGGCAGGTGCGCAGGTTCTGATAATTGATACAGTAGGTATTCTTTCGGTAGTGTACAGATATGCCGGATTTTCATATGTCGGTGGCGGATTTACCAAATCCGGGATTCATAATATTCTGGAATCTGCTACGTATGGCGTACCTGTGATATTCGGACCCATTTATGAAAAATTCAGGGAAGCCTGTGATTTGATCGCACTCGGTGGAGCGGTATCAGTATCCAATGCATCTGAATTGGAACAGGCCATATCCCAGTGGATGTCATTGCCTTCAGATAATGAACCCTCTGCTTGTCGGAAAGCGGCGGATATATGTAGCCGTTGTGTCTCTGAGAACCTGGGAGCTACCGATAAAATCTTGAAGGCCGTATTCCCTACTCCTTTCTGAAAACTTGCGCAAAACGCGAGTGACTGCGTCCGCGCAACTTTACTCAAAGACGGGCATCGGACGGCCTATCCACTCCTGAGGCTGCGTAAGGCCCAAAGCCCTGACAATGGTTGCGGCTACATCAAACTGCATCATACTCTCTTGGAACTCACCTCCTTTGCGGATATTCTTGCCACAGATGATAAACGGTGTTTCCATCTCATTGAGACTGATACTGCCATGTCCGCGGTTTATCCCGCCATGGTCCGCAGTGACGATGAAGATGGTGTCATCATAGATACCTGCATCCTTGGTCGCCTGAATGACACGCCCGATGTACCCGTCAATCAATTTGATTACATCCAGATACTGAGGAGAACCCCAACCATAATTGTGGCCTGCACCGTCAGGACTATCCCAGCATATCGCAAAGAGTTCAGGTTTCTTCTCTTTGATATACTTTTCCGCCATGACGCACAGCTTATCCATATCATCGGGAGAGTATGTCGCCCTATCATAGTAATCCACAGCCAAGGAGTCTATGAGACATTTGATAGTCAGCCACTCCGAGATGCACCCTATTTCACTGTCGGGCCTTTGCTCGTCAAGGAGAGAAAACATAGTAGGGTGGATGCCGTGAGCGTTCAATATCCTCGGCTCAAGCTCCGGGCTCTTGGATCCCCAAGTGGTATATCCGTGAAGTTCAGGGCTGACCCCCATAAACATCGATGCCCAGTTGTCGGCACTCGAACTGGGGAGCACGCTACGCTTTTTGAAAGTCCAGCAGCCATCTTCCATCATGGCTTTGATGGTCGGATGCTCATCAGCGTTGAAATAGGCGGAGGCCATACCGTCAAGTCCGAAGAGTATGACATGTTTTGCTTTCCTCTCATTTCCACAGGAAAGAACACAAAAGGCCGTAATGGTAATCAATAGTAATCCGTATATTTTTTTCATTCTGAATGATATTTATTTGTAGTGCAAGTTTAAGAAAATTCTTCGACATCCTCAAGACTTGTCGTGCTTGCGGATGAGTCCGTTTCTATATGAATCTGTCATAAAGTCGGCATTAATTTTCGGCCATAAAGAAAAATTTCAGTAGTTTTGTTGATAGTAAGACCAATAGAT
>JAGHUZ010000069.1 GCA_018064575.1 Candidatus Minthomonas equi | reverse complement strand
ATGACCTTGATGTCGGCGAACTGGTCCACCGTGTACTTGAAATCCTGTTCCGATACTGTATCGGAACAGGTGGATGACTTGCAGGATGCGGATATCAACGTCAATGATATAAATGCCGCCATTTGAAGTTTCATAACACGTATGCTTATCTGGTGACTTCGGGAAGAATGTCTATCTTGAGCTTATCGTATGCGCGCTGAGCTTTTTCCTTGGCCTTTTCTATGGTTTCATCTGTGGCCAGAATTACTCCGTAGCGTCTGTGCCCGCGAACTTCGGGCTTTCCGAAGATGCGAATCTGAACACCCGGCTCTTCCAGAACTTTTTCGAGATTTCCGATTTCAACCCTGTTGGTATTGCCTTCGATGACGATGGCTTTCGATGCGCTGGGACCGAAGAATCTGATTTCAGGAATAGGAAGTCCGAGAACGGCCCTGGCGTGAAGCGCGAATTCCGAGAGATCCTGTGATATCATAGTGACCATACCGGTATCGTGCGGTCGGGGTGAAACTTCGCTGAAAATGACGTTGTCTCCCTTGATGAACATCTCCACTCCGAAAATACCGTATCCGCCGAGAGCATCGGTTATTTTGACGGCTATATCTTTGGCTTTCGCAATGGCTGTCTCTGACATAGGCTGCGGCTGCCAGGATTCACGGTAGTCACCGTCCACCTGATGGTGTCCGATAGGCTCAAGTGTGGTGGTGCCCATACAATGTCTTACAGTAAGGAGGGTAATTTCATAGTCGAAATCGACAAATCTTTCTACGATTACCCTACCTGCTCCGGCACGTCCTCCTTCCTGTGCTATATGCCATGAATTGTCGATGTCAGCCTCGGTCTTGATGACACTCTGACCGTGCCCGGATGAACTCATAATGGGTTTTATGACGCAGGGAATTCCGACTTCCTTTACAGCGGCCTTGAATTCTTCGTAGTTATCTGCGAAGCGGTAGAAGGATGTAGGAAGTCCGAGTTCTTCAGCGGCCAGTCTGCGGATACCTTCGCGGTTCATCGTGAGGAAAGCTGCTTTGGCAGTCGGTATTACGTTATAACCTTCCTTTTCGAGTTCTACGAGGGTAGGTGTGGCGATAGCCTCCACCTCGGGAATAATGAAATCAGGTTTTTCTTTTTCAATGATTTCGCGGAGTTTCGCTCCGTCAAGCATTGAAATGACATAATGACGGTGTGCGACCTGCATGGCAGGCGCATTCTCATATCTATCTATAGCTATAACTTCGATGCCGTAGCGCTGAAGTTCCAGTGTGACTTCTTTTCCTAATTCACCTGAGCCGCAGAGAAGGGCTTTCTTTGAAATTTCTGTAAGGGGAGTTCCTATTTTCATTTCGATATATGATTTATTTAATTCCGCAAATATAGGATATTTTTGGCAAATTAATTATTTCAAACTCAGTCCGCGTTTTTCCCATCTTCCGGCCAGAGAGCCGTTTTGCGCTTTTACGAAAAAGGAGGGACCTTCCCGGTAGAGGAGTTCCATCAGGCGATCTGCCCTTATTTGTACGTCCTCGGATGTATTGACCGCTTTCTGAATTTCCCTTATCAGTCTGCGGCTGAGTTCGGAGTCATCCAGCTTCCTGAGGGAGTTTATTAAATCCCCCACCGCCGAAGTGAAAAGCTGCAGTCCGTCAAGGTCGGAATTGTCAGATGTGTAATCACCTATCAGGTGAATGTCATATACGATGGAAATCAATGCATTGGCATAGGAAGCATCACGTCCGGATGAAGCATGGCCGAAGATGTTTTCCGTCATTTCATTGGCGGCGTGGTTTCTTCGCTGCTGTTCCTGGACTAATTCCTTCTTGAAGATGGCTATCTTTCCGGCATCCCAGCCGTAACCCTCCACTTTCGCCTGAAGATAATCGCTCCACGGGGTGGAGTTGTATCCCCAATGGAAAAGGGCGCGATGCTTGCATTTGAAAGGAGGAAATTTCTTCTTGAGATAATCGTAGAAGTTCAAATCTCCGAATTCCGGGCGAATGACACCGCGGTAATTGTCTATCATATCGGAACTGATGCATTTCATCCATTCATCGAGTTCCGGATTCTGGCAGAAGGGGAGGATGGCATAGAAGTCCGCTTTGTGCTCACTGAGGGAGCCGTGGGCTTGGAGCATATATGCAGGCAGCCACAACAGTATGACGGATAATGTGATAAAGAGTTTTTTCATTCGGAATACTTTTTCACGGGGTCAGACAAGAAATCCGAAACAGGAATTCTTGTAAGATTTATTGAAGAATGGGACACATACGTTCTGAGGT
>JAGHUZ010000127.1 GCA_018064575.1 Candidatus Minthomonas equi | reverse complement strand
CCATATTGTTCTGGGGAAGATAGATAATAAGGACGCGGATAACTGCGATGGCATCTTCTTCGGTTTCGACTGCGAAATGGGTTACACCGCTCTTGGATGCGTGAACCGATGCACCACCGAGCTGCTCCTGGGTAACCACTTCACCGAGAACTGATTTAACTACGGTAGGGCCGGTGAGGAACATATAGCTGGTTCCTTTGGTCATAATGGTGAAGTCTGTGAGGGCGGGGGAGTAAACCGCGCCACCGGCGCAAGGACCGAGGATGGCGGAAATCTGGGGAACTACGCCTGATGCGAGGATGTTCCTCTGGAAGATTTCTGCATAGCCTGCCAGTGCGTTCACTCCTTCCTGGATACGTGCTCCACCGGAGTCGTTGAGACCGATGACGGGAGCACCCATCTTCATGGCCATATCCATCACTTTGCAGATTTTGCCGGCAAGAGTTTCGGAAAGGGAGCCTCCGAATACTGTGAAATCCTGTGCGAATACATATGTAAGGCGTCCGTTGATGGTACCGTAACCTGTAACTACACCGTCTCCCAGGAATGTGGTTTTTTCCATTCCGAAATTGACGCACCTGTGGGTGATGAACATATCGAATTCTTCAAAACTTCCTTCATCGAGGAGCATAGCGATACGTTCACGTGCGGTGTATTTTCCTTTTTCGTGCTGAGAATCGATTCTCTTCTGGCCACCGCCGATGCGGGCCTTTTCGCGGAGCTCGATCAGAGCTTTTACCTGTTCTAACTGTTTGCTCATTATGAAATTATTTATTAGGGTTCTCACAAAGTTCTGTCAATACTCCGATAGTGGATTTTGGATGCAGGAAAGCGATGTTCAATCCTTCGGCACCGTGGCGGGGAGCCTTGTCGATGACGCGGATGCCTTTTTCCGATACTTCGTTCAGTGCATTCTGAACACCGTCCTCTACTGCAAATGCCAGGTGGTGTATGCCTTCACCTCTTTTCTCGATGAAACCGGCGATGGTGCCGTCCGGAGATGTGCTTTCGAGGAGTTCGAGTTTGGTCTGACCTACTTCGAAGAAAGCGGTGCGAACCTTCTGGTCGGGAACTTCTTCGATGGAATAGCATTTGAGACCGAGAATATTCTCGTAGTAGGGGATAGCTTCGTCAAGAGATTTGACAGCTATGCCAAGATGTTCGATGTGTGAAATCTGCATAATATTTTAATGTTTGGTATGTTGATAATTGATTATGTCAAATAGCATTGAACCCTCGCCGATGGGGTGAGGGCTCAATATCGTTATTATTCTTCAGCAAGCGATAAGGTATGATAGACGTTCTGGACGTCATCATCTTCTTCGATTACGTCTATGAGTTTCTTGACCGATTCCATCTTTTCGGCCGGGAGTGTCTTGAGAGGAATGTTGGGAAGGCGTTCGAATCCTGCGGAAACGATTTCATATCCGTGTTCCTCAAGGTATTTCTGAATATTGTTGAAGGACTCGAATGCTCCGTATATTACGATAACGTCCGTTTCTTCACCTTCTTCATCGACATCCTTGAAAATGTCATCCACGTCGAAGTCGATGAGTTCCAGTTCCAGTTCATCCATATCCACCGGGCTGGGGGTGCGGAACTTGAAAACACATTTGTGATCGAACATAAAGACCGTGCTGCCCTGTGTGCCGAGTTCCCCACCGTGCTTGGTAAAGTAACTGCGGATGTTGGCTACGGTACGCTTGTTATTGTCGGTAGCGGTTTCGATGAGGAATGCGATGCCGTGAGGGCCTATTCCTTCATATACGATTTCCCTATAGTCCCCGAGGTCCTTGTCGGTGGCCTTCTTGATGGCACGCTCGATATTATCCTTGGGCATATTTTCACCACGGGCGGTCTGAATGAGTGCTCTTAGACGCGGGTTGCCTGTAGGGTAGGGACCTCCCTGTTTGGCTGCGATGG
>JAGHUZ010000044.1 GCA_018064575.1 Candidatus Minthomonas equi | reverse complement strand
CCATAGAGGTGGTGAATGATACCTACGGTGATGCGCCGGGACTGACAGCATCGGTCAAGTACCTTGACATCCACGGCCGTGAACTTGACAGTCGAGCCTATCCTGTCGATTCCAAAGATGACAGCACACTAAAGCTGTGTGATTTTCAAGCCCCGCAGGGAGTGGATATCTATTACCTGAAACTGACACTTTCCAAGGGAAATGAAATCATCGCCGAAAACTTCTACTGGGAAGGTAGCCGAACGGGAGTCTGGTCCGCCATCCCGAAGGTAGATGATAAAAACCTGAAAACGTCATTCACCACCGGTGCCGGGTATCTGACTGCCACCGTAACGAATGAAAGCGATGTAGTGCTGCCGATGATAAGAGTCAACCTGAACTCCCGCAAGGGAAAGAAGGGAGAGTTCACTCAAGTCCTGCCAGCCTTCTTCGAGGACAATTACTTCGCCCTGCTGCCCGGTGAATCCAGAACCATAAAAATCGAGTACCTTCCAGGGGAGCACGCAGACGAGACCTTTAAGGTGACTGCCCACTATTTGAGATAATACCCTACCTCCACCTCTCCAGATCAAGTCTGAGATAGATGAAAAGCATTATTGTAAAGGAGAGGAAGGAAGACCCCCCGTAGCTGATGAACGGCAGGGGTATTCCTACTACGGGCATTATTCCGATAGTCATACCGATGTTCACGAAAACGTGGGTAAACAAGATGCAAGCGACACAATATCCGTATATTCTGTACCTTGAATCCCTCTGCCTCTCGGCCGAAGAAATCAATTTGAGTATTATGGTCAGATAGGCGGCCAGAACCAATATGGAACCGAGGAATCCCCACTCTTCCCCTATAGTACAGAAAATGAAATCGGTACTCTGTTCCGGCACGAAATTGAATTTGGTCTGAGTTCCCTGAAGAAAGCCCTTCCCGTCAAAGCCGCCCGAGCCGATGGCGATTTCTGACTGATGTACATTATAACCGGCTCCTTTCAGGTCCTGAGTGATGCCAAGCAGATTCTCGATTCTGTCCCTATGATGCGACTGAAGCACGTCATCGAAAATCTTCTGCACCGAAAAAATCATAGCGACGGAAATCACATAAACAATGGCAAAATAGATTCTGAAACGCTTCTTTTTTCCCAGTCCCCGCCAAATCAGACTTATTATAAAAGGTACCGTCAGAATGATTACCCATAGTTCGGGAGTCATCATTGACAGGAATTTCATTCCCTCGGCATCATACAGCCCCGGAAGGAAAGCCACGAGGACGACAAACGCCGTTATCAGTAAAAATGTTCCCATCGGTGTATTCGTGAACAAAGAATACAGAAGACCGAGAAGCCCTATCAGAACCAATATAGCAACGAGAGGGGAAAATTTCAAGGTCACCACGAACAGCAAAATCCCCAGAAGTGCGAAAAGAATCAGCCACCCCGTCATTCCCTCCCGATAGAACATAAAACATAGGGAACAATATACAAGAATGGTACCCATATCCGGTTCAAATGCTATCAGAGCGACGGGAAGCAGTACTACGAACAACACCTTTATCAGACAAGCCCGATTCGAAAACCTGAAATCGTAAGTCCCCATCGTTACGGCAAGAGCCAAGGAGGTGGTAATCTTGGATATCTCGGAAGGTTGAAGGCTGAATGAACCTATAGAAAGCCAGGCTTTGGCCCCGTTGATTTCCTTCCCGACGAACAGAACCGTAACCAACAGAACGACAGTAGCGATATACAGCCACCAAGTAATGCTGAAATAAAACTTGGGTGAAATCATAAACAGGAGCGATATGGCCGCCACCACCCCAATCATTATCCACAGAAACTGATTCCCGCTCTTGGTGGCCAGAGAGAATATGCTGACACCGTCGTCCGCATACACGGAAGAATAGATATTCAGCCATCCGAATATGGCGATAAACAGCCAACAGATTATCGTCAGCCAATCGATATGGGTATAGAGACGGCGTTCCATTTTCATTTGGCATTTTTTGATTTGACGAATTTGTCGCTTGCCGGATTCTTATACAGCAAATCTGCATTGAGAATTCTGTTCTCCAACACCTCCCTCGCCGGAGTTCGGTCGATGTCCCCGTTTATATATTTTTCGACAGCCAATGAAGCCACCGGCGCCGCCCACGTACCTCCGAAACCGGCATTTTCCAGATAAACCGCCACCGCGATGACTGGATGCTCCTTCGGAGCGAAACAGATGAACACAGCGTGTGTGTCACCGTGAGGATTCTCTGCCGTCCCTGTTTTACCACAAATGTCCAGCCCGTTTACATGGGCCGACCGGGCGGTACCTCCGGCACCCGGTTCAGCATTGACCGCCTTCCACATACCGTCAATAATCGGTTCGAAGTGCCTGGAATCCACTGCGCAGAAATGTTTTTCCGCGAAACGGGCATCTTCTTCCGGGTCAGGATGATTCCTGATGATATGGGGAATATAATAATACCCGCGGTTCGCGATGATGGAAGCCAGATTGGCAAGATGCAGAGGTGTGCATCCCATCTCCCCCTGCCCTATGGAAAGGGATATGCAGGATACAGAATTCCATCTTCCGGAATACATTTTGTCATAATACTCCGCTGTGGGTACACGGCTGGCTTTCTCAGCCGGGAAATCACTGCCCAGTTTACTGCCGAATCCGAAACTGCCTACATAGTCTCTCCACGCAGTGAATGATGAATCAACGGATGGATATTTGGGATTATCCAGAATGCGTCGGAAAAGGGCACAATAATAAGCATTGCACGACATCATCACAGACTGCCTCAAATCAATCGGAGAGGGGTGGGAATGACATCCTACGGTCAGATCTCCGACGTGATAACCATTGGAACACGGAAATTTCGTTTCAGGGGTGACCACTTCTTCTTCGAGGGCGATAAGTCCGTTAACCAGCTTGAAAACGGAACCGGGCGGCTGAGTCGATGCCACTGCCCTATTGAAAAGCGGTTTGAAGGGGTCGGCATTAAGCTGACGATAATGTTTTCCAATATCTCCAAGAACGGATACATCTATGCCGGGACTGGATACCATAGTCAGAATTTCTCCCGTCGAAGGTTCGATGGCCACCACGGAACCGACCTTGTTTTTCATCAGATTTTCGACATAATTCTGAAGTTCCGCATCGATGGTAGTGATGACATTGATTCCCGGAACAGCGGCCGTATCACACTCTCCGTTCCTATAAGGAGCCTTGATGACATTCATCGCATCGCGGAGAAAAATCTTGCATCCCTTCTTTCCCCTTAATTCCCTCTCGCAGGCCTCCTCTATCCCTGTCCGCCCCACATAATCCCCGGGGCGATATTCCGGATGGCGTTTTATATACTTTTCATCCACTTCCGTCACATAACCCAGCAGATTTCCGCCGGCATTGTATTCATATATTCTTTCGGTCCTCGGAGTTCCGGTGAAACCCTGGAATTTCTGCTGTGATTCCATAAACAGGGAATACCGTTCAGCGGAGAGATGTCTGGCAAAGGGAATCGTCTGAAACCCTATTCTCCTTCTATACTTCCTGAAGCGTCTGAACTCCGAATACACGAAGGACGTATCCAAATCAAGCATACGGCACAATTCAAGTGTATCGAACTCCTTGACATCCGCAGGAGTAACCATTATGTCGAAGGCATTCTTGTTACTGACTATCAGGCGTCCGTTCCTGTCAAAAATCTGCCCTCTGGGAGGATACAGTGTTTCATATCTGAAAGCATTGTTGTCCGCACTGAGTTTCAATTCGGTATTGATGAGCTGCAGATACGAGAGTCTTCCGACAAGCAGGAGAAAAGCCAGAACGGTTCCCGCCACAAGCATCATTTTTTTATTGTTATCGGAACCGAAGTCCATCAGCGTCTTTTGTTATCCTGAACGGAAATGGCTATCAGGTAAACACATACAGTATTGACAATGATGGAAAGCACCACCCTCACAATGTCATTCCACGTCAGCGCCACCGCCATCTTTTCAAGCAGAGCATAGCTTATGAAAAATACCAGACTGACTGCGAATGAGCACAAAAAGAATGCCCCTTGCCCCATATCCACAGGTGAAGGCATATCGTAATATGCGGTATCATTTTTCCAGAAACGCCTTTTGACAATGATGAGCCGCGGTACCGAAGCGGCCACGAGAGCAGCACTCCAGAGTCCGGGAATACCCGATGAGAATATATCCACGACCAAACCCAAAGCAAAAGCCACTATCATACACTTGACTGATGATGCTCCCCTTTCCAAACCCTGAATGACAAAACATAACGGAGCAAGCATCAGATATGTCGATATGGACAAAGACAGATTCAGCACTATCTGAAGAAAAACCAGAATCAGAACTATGGTAATGAATCGTTTTCGTGTCATATCACATTTCCTCCATTAATCCGGCCAGTTCATCCTGCCCCTGAAAGCCGATGACATTCACATACCGGAGAGAATGAAAATTTTCAAATAACGAAATCTCCAGTTCATAATTAATCCCGTCATTAAGGGATATGGAACTGATGGTGCCGACGGGAATTCCATAGGGGAACATCGCGGAATATCCGCTCGATATCAAAGTGTCCCCCTCCGCTACTTCCGTGTGGCGGGGAACGTCATATACCTTGACTCTGTCAGGCCTGACTCCGTCCCAGGAGAG
>JAGHUZ010000051.1 GCA_018064575.1 Candidatus Minthomonas equi | reverse complement strand
TGGAACTTTCACTTTATTCTCCGATAGAAAATCATTATTTGGCCAAACTTCCCGATTCGGAGGATGCCATCATAACTGATACGGACAGGGTAGTTTATACTTTAAAATCCCTTTGCAAACTGATGGATAGGAGATATGACCTTCTCAAGGCCGCGAGAGTAAGAAACATCAGGGAATACAATGAAAAATTCCTGTCACGCCAGTTGAATCCGCAGAAAGGGCACGATTTTATGCCATACATCGTGGTTATCATCGATGAGTTTGCGGATTTGCTGATGACGGCAGGACGGGACGTGGAGGAACCGATTACACGTCTGGCCCAGTTGGCACGAGCCATCGGTATACATCTTGTCATCGCCACCCAAAGACCTACCACCAATATCATAACCGGAACTATCAAAGCCAATTTCCCTGCCAGGATAGCATTCAAGGTTATGACCGGAATCGATTCCAAGACCATTCTGGACCAGACCGGGGCGAACAGGCTTATCGGAAGGGGTGATATGTTGATATCCACCGGAAGTGCCGACCCCATCCGCGTTCAGTGCGCTTTGGTGGATACGCCGGAAGTGACCAAGGTGACCGAATTCATAAACGGGCAGACAGGATTCGGAACGGCTTATCTGCTTCCTGAATATAATCCTGATACGGATGGTGGCAGTCCCTCGTCCGGAACAGTTCAGAAAGGTAAAGGCGCGGACAGGGATGACTTGTTCGATG
Source organism: Candidatus Minthomonas equi (assembly GCA_018064575.1). GTDB lineage: Bacteria > Bacteroidota > Bacteroidia > Bacteroidales > UBA932 > Minthomonas > Minthomonas equi. The sequence continues at coordinate 4,564 of JAGHUZ010000051.1, read as the reverse complement.
AGGCTGCCAGGCTGGTAGTCCGGGAGCAGGCAGGTTCTACCTCATTGCTTCAGCGCAAGATGGAAATCGGATTTGCAAGAGCGGGACGTCTGATGGACCAGCTGCACGATGCCGGTATTGTCGGGCCGTCAGAGGGTTCCAAGGCAAGACAGGTGCGTGTCACCACCCCGGAGGCTCTGGAACGGATTTTGGATGAACTTCATCAAAATAGTTTCTGATGATGATTTCCGCCTTGCTGTTTCTTCTTGTTATGGTATCCGCCCCTTCTTCCGGGCTGTTGGAAAAGATGCAGGAGGAACTGGCGTCCTTGGGTATAGTGAAAATTTCTGTCAATATGCAGGGCTCTGATGCCATAGTCCTTACTGATGGTAAAGGTTATCATCTGCAGTCTGAAATCGTGGAAGTGTGGAGTAATGGGCAAACCAGATGGATTTATAATCCTGACAGCGGGGAAATCACGGTTTCTGATACCGATGCCGCTTCTGTGGATATATTTGAAAATCCTGTTGTTTTATTGACCTCCGGAATACTGAACAGTTATGATGTGGTTTCGGAAAAGGGTTCTCAGATTCTTCTTAGGGCGAAGAATAACTTAAAACTGAGTTATCCTCAAATAGGAATATCGGTCGATGGGCGGGGATTGCCGGATAAACTTACATTGAAGTCTGCTTCCGGTGAAATATATGTAATTCAGATAATATCCATTTCATCTGTACCTTCTGATTCCGACGACTCTTTCGAACCGTCTGAAACATTTTTGAAAAATTCATTCGTCAATGATATGAGATAGACGGACTCGGCGTGATACAGGCCATAGATTGTTGGCCCTGCTTCCTATATTCTTGACAAACCCTACCGGGTGTCCGAGATATGTTAGCAGCAGGTATCCTTTCGGTGAGTCGTGGAATGTCATGGTTTCACATCGTAAGAAACGGGAGATATCATTATAAGTTAATTCCACTTCAGGGAAAATATTCCGTTTCAGAACTTCGCTGAATGCGAGATCGGGCTCCGGAATGAGTGTCGTTTTTCCGTTTCTGTCTGTAAGAATCGTGGCTATGGAGGACGCGGACCTGATAGTTTTCAACTTCGATTCTATGAAAAACATCCTGTCCAGGCAGTCGGAAGGGTATGCCTTTAGAAGATTTCCTTTGGAAATAGGAATGAATTTTTCCCGAAGGAACGGAATTTCTGCCTTGTAATATGGCTTGGTGACTGATTTCCGGGTAATTTCGCTGATGAAATTCTTTGATGATGTTCCCTTCATCCTGAGGGCGGCCATAAAAAGCCCTTCCCCGTATGCTTTTCCCGGATATAAATGTTCCTGCTCCAATATCTCCATCCCGAATTCTGAAGCCGTCCATTTCGTGTTATCTTCGTTTTCAAAATGGTTGAAAGTGCAAGTTGAGTAAATCAGAAGTCCTCCCGGTTTGAGCGATTCGATGGCATCGGATATGATTCTTCTCTGTCGCGCAGCGCAGCGAGTCACATTATCTTCACTCCATTCAGCGACGGCCCCGGCATCTTTTCTGAACATACCTTCTCCGGAACAGGGAGCATCTATCAGAATCACGTCGAAGAAATGTTTCAACTTTCCAAAATCCGAAGGGTCGTTGTGGGTGACTACGACATTAGAATCGCCCCATCTGGAAAGATTATCTGCCAGAATGGTAACTCTGGAATGGATTACTTCATTGGAAACCAGCATTGCACCCGGAATACCGTGCAGGAGTGAGAGAAGGTGAGTGGACTTGCCACCCGGTGCAGCGCACAAATCCAAAACGTTGAATTCTTTATCTGGATGTATGTCTGCATAGGAAAAATAATGCTCCAGAACCATCGAACTTGACTCCTGAACATAGTAACATCCACTTTGAAAGAGTGGGTCATTGGTGAAAACAGGCCTTTGGCTGAGAAGGAATCCATATTCGGATATATCCAGAGGGGCTGCAATGGGAAGAGCAAGTTCCTTCCAGGCGTCCTTTATCTTCCGCGGATTGATGCGGATGGTAACTGGTGGAGGACTTTGCAGTGTCTCAAGCAGAGCATTGGCCTCTGTGATTCCCAAATCGGAACGGAGTCTTTTGATAAATGCTTCAGGAAACACTATGAAAACTGTTCCGGTTTCATTTGTGACAAATCGGGCATCTCACCTTTGGTAGCGGCTTCTATCTGGTCGGTGAGTTTGTCAATGGCGGATTGGAGTTTGCTTCCAATCATCATTTTCATCATCATATTGAGTTCCGCATCCACCTCGATATGGAACATGGTGCTGTCGAGCCCGACGGGAGAGAGGTGAAAGGAAACGAGAAATGGAAATGGAGCCATTTCGTCTCCCTCAAGGGAAACATAACTGAACGGAATCCGCTCCCGGATGCGTACACCGAGAGAAAATCCTTTTACGGTTATTCGGATGCTGTCTTTCTGTGCAGATACCGCTGTCTGGTACTGTGGTGGAACATTGCCGGTAAAGCGGGTGAAATCATCGAAAAGACCGAAGACTGAAACTATAGGTTTCGCTATGATGATTTCCTTTCCAGATACGTGTGTCGATGACATATCAGTTGTGCTGTTCTGTACCCCAGACAGATGGTCTTACACGCCAGTCGCGCAGTGTATCAACGTCTTCTTCTCTGATGTAGCCGGATTCTTTGGCTATGTCTATCATAGTGTCGTAGTTCGATAAAGTATGGAGTTCCACTCCCGCCATTTCGAATGCATTGCGTGACACGTCGAAATTATAGGAAAAGAGGGCGACCATACCTTTGATTATGGCTCCGGCTTTAGCCAGTGCCTTGGCGGCTTCGAGGCTGCTCTTGCCAGTGGATACGAGATCCTCGATGACCACCATCCCGGCTCCCTGCGGAACTATACCTTCGACCTGATTACCCATTCCGTGGTCTTTCGGCGCTGAGCGTACATAGACGAACGGAAGTCCGAGAATGTCTGCGACGATGGCACCCCAAGCGATACCTCCTGTCGCCACTCCTGCGATAATTTCAACGTCGTGGAAATTGTTTTTGATGATAGTGACTATGGAATTCACCATATTTTTTCGGATTTCCGGAAATGACAGACTCTTTCGTGTGTCGCAATATATGGGAGATTTCCATCCTGAAGCCCAGGTGAAAGGTTTTGACGGGCTGAGTTTTACCGCTTCGATGTCAAGCAGATACTTGGCTACGGTCTGTTCTGTAGTATTCATATAATATTCTTTTGGTCTTATGCAAAGATAATGTTTTTGAGCGCGATATCCTAACTTTAAAACAGATTCTTATATTTGCCATATGAAACGTTTGGCAGTTCTGACAGGTGCCGGAGTATCTAAAGAAAGCGGCATCAGCACTTTCCGTGACAGTGACGGACTGTGGGAAAATTACCCTGTGGAGCAGGTGGCATCCATTGATGCTTGGTACAGAAATCCTGAACTGATGCTTAAGTTCTATAATGACAGAAGAGACCAGTTGAAGGATTGCAAACCTAACAGGGCACACGAGATTATCCGTGAATTGGAAGATTATTTCGATGTTACCGTCATTACGCAGAATATTGATAATCTGCACGAAAAGGCAGGCTCTACTAAAATCATCCATCTTCACGGACTGGCCACTCAGGCTCGCAGCGAACGGAATCCAAACCAAATCATAGACATTGGCTATGACCATATCAAAATGGGGGACAAAGCCCCTGACGGCTCTCAGCTCAGGCCGCATATCGTCTGGTTCGGAGAGGCTGTTCCTATGATGGAGCAGGCGGCCAAAGCGGTGGAAGGGGCCGATATTCTGCTGGTGGTCGGCACTTCCCTTGTGGTTTATCCGGCCGCCGGTCTGGTGAATTACATCAAGTATGGAAACCCCATTTATCTGATAGACCCACAGCCGATGAACATCGGTTACAAACAGTACACGCAGATTCAGGATGTGGCCACCAGGGGTATGGTCAGGTTTCTGGAAATCGCCAGGACTATTTGAGCCCGTTCTTGATACGGTTCTCAGCGAAATCCCGTGCTATGATTCCCTCGGGTACTCCGCTGGCCTTGGACTCATCCACAATCCAGCTTATGGTATTGTAGATGTTTTCCACTTGTTTGAGTACCTTCTCTTTGTCATATGTCGTGAAGGCTTCCTGTGCGGCATTGATGACACCTCCTCCATTTATGATGAAGTCGGGAGCATAAAGAATACCCTTCTCGTGGAGTATCTTGCCACATTCGTCATCGAGAAGCTGGTTGTTGGCGGCACCAGCCACTGCGCGGCATTTTAGAGTCTTGAGGGTGTCATAGTTGATGGTCGCACCAAGTGCGCAGGGAGAGAGAATGTCACATTCGGTGGCATATATTTCTTCATCTGAAACCTCCTTTGCACCCCATTCGTTGACGGCGACCGCCATATTCTTGCGATTTGAGTGGGTGGAAACGATGAGGTCGGCACCTGCCTGATAGAGCTGGTGTGCGAGGGCGAAACCTACGTGTCCAAGTCCCTGAAGAGCGATTTTCACTCCGTGGAGGTCATCTGTTCCGTTAAGTTTGTTGGCGATGGCCTTGATTCCGCAGAATGTGCCGTAA
>JAGHUZ010000284.1 GCA_018064575.1 Candidatus Minthomonas equi | reverse complement strand
GATTTGAGAAATGCAGTAAGTTCAGTTATGTCTATCTGGCTGTCAGAGGTAAAAAATCCGGCCAGATAATTTTCGAAACCGTTGCTGCGGACTACCACCTTACACTGCTTCACTCCTTCGAACGCCACGATGCACCTTTCGATTTCATCCAGTTCCACACGGAAACCGCGTAGTTTGACCTGATTGTCTATTCTTCCGAAGAATTCCACCTCCCCATCACCGTTCAAACGCACGGTATCACCGCTGTGATATGCCGGAAGACCATTTAAACTGAAGAATGATGCAGCCGTCCTGGCCGGGAGATTGATGTATCCGCGTCCCACCAAATCGCCGCAGATAATAAGTTCCCCACAGGCGAAGGGAGGCAGGACATTGCCGGCCTTGTCGAGTACGTAGAAAGCCGTATTGGCTGTGGGACCGCCGATGGTAATCCCGCTGCCGCTCCCGATAAGTTTGCAGCAGCAGGTTACGGTACATTCCGTAGGTCCGTAACCGTTGATAATGTGCATATCCGGAGAGATTTTCCTCAATTCGTCATACAGTGATACCGGGAAAGATTCAGCCCCTGAAACCAGGGTGCGGACAGAGGAAAGAGCCTCCCGGAACTCCGGTACACTGATATAGTTCGTCAATATGGAAGGGGTAGCGACCACTAAGTCCACCTGTCCGTTTCTGATGCAGGATGCCAGACTGACCGGATTATGTATCTCCTTCTCAGTGGCGATGCAAACCGTTCTTCCGGCCATCAGATGCAGGAGATTGTCCATTATGGACATATCGAATGAGATGGAAGCGAGGGCCAGAACCACTTTCCCGCCCTCCGAGCCGTGGAAGAACTTGTATGTAAAATCCGCCGGTTCAGCCAGACAAGCCAGATTACGGTGCTCTATCATCACCCCTTTCGGTTTACCTGTCGAACCCGAAGTATAGATGCAGTAAGCCAACGAATCTACAGGAATATCTATGTTCGGGTTTTCCTCACACCCGGTTCGGGAAGTCCCGGAAAGCACGTCTTCCAGCACAAGGGTACGGTAGGGTCTGTCGGGGCTGAAAAGTTCGGGACGGGCGGCCTTGATATCGGCAGTCGTCAGCAGAACAGGGCTGCCGGCATCTGTCAGACAATACAATATACGTTCGTCGGGATAATCGGGCAGTATTCCGAGGAACGCCCCGCCGGCCTTGAGTATGCCCAGTTCAGCGACGCATAGGAGAATGCTTCTGTCGAGAATCATCCCTACCACGCTGTCACGCCCCACTCCATTTTCTATAAGTTTATGAGCCAGACGGTTAGCCTGACGGTTCAGTTCTTCGAAGCTAAGTGAACGTCCGTCACAGATGACCGCTGTTCCCGCAGGATTGGCGGCAGCGTGCCTCTCGAAAAGGCGGTTCACGCTGACGCATTCATAATCCCTGGCGGTATCATTGATTCTGGCCAGTTTTTCAGAAGCGGATGGAGACAGCAGGGATACATTCTTGAGTTTTCCTCCCTCCAGGAATCCCATAACGACCCGTTCCATAGCATCTATGAATGCCCTGACATAAGCTTCACAGAAATAATCTTTCCTATATTCAGCATTGATTTCGAAGACTCCCCCTGTAACGTTCATATCCAGTGTGAGGGGTGCCTTGGCCACGGGTGGAAGAAGTGAACGGAATTCCGCCCTGTCCTGACAGAGGCTGTCGAAGTGGAAATTGTCTCCCTGATA
>JAGHUZ010000094.1 GCA_018064575.1 Candidatus Minthomonas equi | reverse complement strand
GTGAATATTCGGACATTAATATAAAAGGCAGTCCGGGAATTATCCTCGTGTCAGGTCTTCAGGGTTCCGGTAAGACTACTTTCTGCGGTAAAATCGCACTTAACTGCAAGACAAAACGTAGTCACAAGGTGCTTCTTGTCGCCGGTGACGTATATCGTCCGGCCGCCATCGAACAGTTGAAAGTCCTCGGTGCCCAGATAGAAGTGACCGTTTACAGTGAAGACGGAGTGAAGGATCCCGTTTCTATAGCGAAGAATGCCATAGCCCTCGCCAGAAAGGAAGGATATTCTCTGGTTATCATCGATACTGCGGGCCGTCTGGCCGTCGATGAGCAGATGATGGATGAAATCGCCGCCATAAAGGAGGCCGTAAATCCTACGGAGACTCTCTTTGTGGTCGATGCTATGACCGGTCAGGATGCTGTGGATACCGCGAAGGCTTTCAATGACAGAATCGATTTTGACGGAGTGGTTCTCACCAAGATGGACGGTGACACCAGAGGCGGTGCGGCTCTTTCCATCAAGGCGGTGGTTCAGAAACCCATCAAGTTCATCTCTTCCGGTGAGAAGATGGAGACGCTCGACGTTTTCCATCCTACCCGTATCGCAGACCGTATTCTGGGGATGGGTGACGTCGTCTCGCTGGTCGAAAAAGCCCAGGAACAGTACGATGAGCAGGAGGCGCGCCGCCTGAGCAAGAAACTGGCGATGAACAAGTTCAATCTTCAGGACTTTTATCAGCAGATACAGCAGATAAAGAAAATGGGCAATATCAAGGATCTTGCGTCGATGATTCCCGGGGTGGGCAGAGCCATCAAAGATGTCGATATCGACAACAATTCCTTCAAGGGTGTGGAGGCTATCATCCTGTCTATGACGCCCTACGAACGTCAGAATCCCGAAGTCATCAATGGTAATCGAAGGAAAAGGATTGCCGCAGGCTCGGGTACCACCATAGCCGAAGTCAACAGGCTTCTGAAGCAGTTCGAGGGAACCAGAAAGGTTATGAAGAAGGTGGCTTCTAGTGATTTCAGGAACAAAATGGCGAAAAAAAGGAGATAGAGGAAATGAGTATTATATTAGACGGAAAAGCCACTGCCTCGGCGATTAAGGAACAAATAGCGGCCCAAGTCAGAGATATGGTAGCACGCGGTGAACGCCGTCCACATCTGACCGCTATACTGGTGGGGGATGACGGTGCCTCGAAAACTTATGTGGCCAATAAAGAGAAATCCTGTGCCGAAGTGGGATTTGATTCGACAGTACTCCGTATGCCTGCAGAAACGACACAGGAGCAGCTTCTGGAGGAGATAGACCGACTGAATCGCGATGAATCGGTGGACGGTTTCATAGTTCAGCTCCCTCTCCCGAAGCATATTGACGAGCAGAAGGTTATAAATGCCATCGACCCGACCAAGGATGTGGACGGTTTTCATCCTGTCAATGTCGGGAAAATGATGCTTGGCGAACCGACTTTCGTCTCCGCCACTCCTTACGGCATAATGGCTCTGCTGGAACATTACCATATCGATACGGCTGGCAAGCATTGCATCGTCCTCGGACGTAGTAATATCGTAGGGCGTCCAATCGCCAATCTTCTTTCCCTTAAGGGTAATCCCGGTGACTGTACCGTCACCATCTGTCA
>JAGHUZ010000087.1 GCA_018064575.1 Candidatus Minthomonas equi | reverse complement strand
AATTATTTCACCGGCCGAGATGATGACCACACGGTCCACCACATCTTCTATATCTCTTACCTGATGTGTGGAAATTATCAGGCTTTTTCCGGTATCGTGAGCAAAATGCTCCAGAAGAATTCTTCTCAGAGACAGTTTCGACGGAATATCCAGACCATTCGTAGGCTCATCCATCAACACCAGAGGAGTATTCATCGAAAGCGCTATGGCGATAAATGCTTTCTTTCTCTGACCGAATGACATTTGAGCGAATGTCATCCCCTCAGGTACACCAAGCGATTTCATATATCGGAACAAGTCATCTTCCACGAAACCGGGATAAAACGGTCCCAGACGGCAGACGTAGTCTGATGCGGTGATTTTCCGTGATGGCACCATATCCGGGACAAAACTTACCCTCCTGAGGAATTCCGTTTCTTTATTCCGTGGGGCAAATCCCATAACTGAGAATTTACCTTTACCACAGACAAGCCCGAGAATCATCTTCATCAAAGTCGTCTTTCCGGCACCGTTTTCGCCAAGAAGGCCACATATACCTCCACCTTCCAATGATAAGGATGCATCACGGAACACCTGATGTTTCCCGTAAGCAAAACTGACATTTTCAAAATCCACCATACTTCTGACGTTATAAATTGAAGCGGAAAATCACCTGAAACCAAGCAATAACTTTCTCTTCCGCCGCACAAAATTAGGCACGAGCCTCTGAAATATTTCGAAAGGTCCACCCTTTAGAAATGATTTTTTTACATTTGTGAAGAATCTAAAAAAAAAGTAATGAAAATTGTTTTTCTCGATGCCGCGACCCTCGGGAACACCTCCCTTTCCCTGATAGAAAGTCTGGGTGAACTCGTTCTTTACCCTACATCCACACCGGAAGAAGCGGAGAAAAGAATCTCCGAAGCAGAAATATTGATTATCAATAAAATCAAAGTCGCCGAGAATCTTCTTGAACATGCTCCGAAACTGAAGCTGATATGTGAGGCAGCCACAGGAACCAATAATATCGACATTCAGGCAGCAGACCGCCGCGGAATACCTGTAAAAAATGTGGCCGGCTATTCCACAGACTCAGTGGCCCAGCTCACCTTTACCCAGATTCTAAACCTGTCCTGTTCTACCGAACGCTTCGACAGTGAGGTTAAGGACGGTTCCTATACCGCCTCCGGGATTTTTACAGACGTATCCAAGCCATTTACCGAACTTGCAGGAAAGACACTTGGTATCATAGGAATGGGAACAATAGGCCAGAAAGTGGCCTCCATCGCCACCGCTTTCGGGATGAAAGTGATTTATTTCTCCACCTCCGGGACCTCGCACTGCAAAACCTATCCGAGCGTAACTCTTGACACTCTTCTGGCGGAATCAGACGCAGTAAGCATACACGCCCCACTCACCGATAGGACCGATGGACTTATAGGTTCGGCAGAACTCAGA
>JAGHUZ010000063.1 GCA_018064575.1 Candidatus Minthomonas equi | reverse complement strand
AAAGTTTCGGTGACAGCGAAGAGATGATTGAACTGTACGACCGCTCGCTGACGGCGAACCTGCCATTGGATGCCATTCACGAAATAGAGATTCACAAGAATCTGACAACGAAGAACGACATACTCGTAGCTCTCGCAGAAGCCCGCGAAGATGAACACGCCAAGGCTCTCGCTGAAGACAGAGCTGAAGGCAGGACGGGAGTTGCCAGAGCGATGATGAAGGAGAATATTCCTCTGGAGACAATATGCCGTATCACCGGTTTCACCCCTGAGCAGATGGGACTCATCTCGAAAACATCGCCACCGCCATTATACAGATAATTTTTCGCATCTATGTGAACTATAAACAATAAATATCTTATTTACCTGACACGTATGCCGGTACTGGCCGTTCCCCATTCCGAACTTACCGTCAGAATGGCTGTTCCGCGCTCACCTTTCAGGGAACGGACTACCGCGAGTGCCTTGCCGTTGAAAAGCTGCTTATTACATCCCTTGAGAGACAAGGTGTCGGCAGCATTGCCATTGTCCACTCCGAAAAGTTCCCCTGCCCCGGTAACTGTGAAATGGAGCATATCTGATGCCGTGGGGACAGGTTTTCCCTCAGCATCGAATGCCTCCACAGTGACATAACTGAGGTCATATCCGTCTGAGCTTATACGTTGCCTGTCAGGTGTGAGCTTCAGTGATACAGGTTTTCCTGCAGTATAACGGACAGTTCTGGCGCACGGAGAGCCGTCCCTATATGCGACAGCCTCTATCTTGCCTGGTTCCCAAGGAACCTTTAGCCACTGTGCGTGGAGCATATCTCGCGTTTTGGCACTTCGCCCGACAGACTTTCCGTTTACCAGAAGCTCCACCTCATCGGCCTGGGAATAATAGCATACTACATCCACACTGTCACCGGGGCTCCAGTTCCAGTGAGGGAAAAGATGCAAAACTTTCTTGTCCGTCCATTCACTTTGGTAAAGATAGTACTGGTCCTTGGGAAATCCCGCCAAATCCACTATTCCGAAATAACTGGAGCGCGAAGGCCACCAGTACGGAGTGGGCTCGCCAAGATAATCGAATCCTGTCCAAACGAAGGTTCCTGCTATGTAGTCCCGGTCACGCACTGCTTTCCACGCCTCTTCGTGAGTATTGCCCCACTGGGCACATAATGCATCATAGCCGTTGCACTGATTGGCGTGGTCACGCTGGTACTGTTCATCATAAGAGGAAAGCCTCTCGACATCGGATGACGGTTGATAATACACCCCACGGCTATTGAAAGAAGATGCTGTTTCTGAGCCTATGAGTCTCTTATCCGGAAACCACACTCTCATCGAATCATACATCTGAGGATGATAATTGATACCAAATCCGTCCAGGGCTCCGCTACGGAATAAATTGTTCCCCGGGAAAACAGCATCACATCCGGAAGTAACGTATCTTGTATCATCCATTTCCCTGAGAATTTCCACAAGATGTCCGGTTAGGGAGATTCCGTCACCGTCTTCTCCACGCTGTTCAGGTATTTCATTGCCTATGCTCCACATAACCACACAGGGATGGTTCCTGTCACGCTTGATGAATGCCCGTAAATCCCTTTCATGCCAGTTATCGAAATATTTTGAATAATCGAATTCTTTCTTCGGCTGACGCCACATATCGAATGCTTCGTCCATCACCAAAAAGCCCATCCTGTCACACAAATCAAGCAGTTGAGGTGCAGGCGGATTGTGAGATGTTCTGATGGCATTCACACCCATCTCCTTCATTATCATCAATTCCCGTTCCAATGCCCGAGGATGGACAGCAGTTCCGATACAACCCATATCGTGGTGCAAGCACACTCCGAGAAGTTTTACCGCCTCACCGTTAAGAAAAAATCCTTTGTCGGCATTCCAATCAATGGTACGGATACCGAATTCCCTGCTATATGAATCCATCAGTTTATCTTCTGCATATACATCAACCACTACAGTGTACAAGTATGTATCATCCAAATCCCACCTATGCGGCGAAGCGAGTTCGATATCCGAACTCCACTGCCCGACATACTCACTGTCATTCAACACCATTTCCGATTCATCCAGCCCATAGTGTTCCGCCTCTGCTTCCGCCACTTTCCGCCCTTCGGAATCCAGAATGCCGAATACGACCCTGTGTTCACCGAACGGCCCTTCAGCGACACGGGCTTCCACGTGTACGGTAGCGCTCTTTTCCTCTACCCGGGGCGTAGTGACATACACTCCGTCATATACGACATAACTCTCCTGTGTACAGATCAAACGGACATTTCTGTAAATCCCGCATCCGGCATACCATCGCGAATTCGGCTCCTCAGAATTATCGCATCTCACAGCCACGACATTCATTTCCCCCCAATCGTTCAGAGCACTTGTTATATCATAACTGAA
>JAGHUZ010000086.1 GCA_018064575.1 Candidatus Minthomonas equi | reverse complement strand
GTAACGCTTCTTGCTGTCCTTATTGTCAATCAGAGGGTCATTAAGCGCACCGACGTGACCGGAGGCTCCCCATATTTTCGGATGCATAAAGATGGCAGAGTCTATTCCCACGATATTCCCGTTAAGGCGAACCATCGCATCCCACCAGTATTTCTTAAGATTGTTTTTAAGTTCAACACCCATCTGGCCATAATCATAAACGGCGCTCAGACCGTCATATATTTCACTTGAAGGGAAAATAAAGCCATACTCCTTCGAGTGGGCTACCAGATTCTTGAAAAATTCATCCTGATTCATATTTGTTTATTTTGAAATTTCCTGTATAAACTGCGAATATAATATCTTTTGACCAAAATGACCGTTTCTTATTTTCAAATGCCTCTGTCCCGAAGTTCTTTCAGCGGAATCATTGCGAAATCCCTCTCTTCAAGACGAGGATGAGGAATGCTGAGTTCCGGTGTCTCCATCCTGATATCTCCGAAAATGAGAATGTCTATATCTATCACTCTGTCCCTGTAGATGCGATTCCCCGCTTCATCATACAGAGGTTCTTCAAGAGGACGCCCCATCTTGTGTTCCACATATTTACAAACCTTCAGCAAATCTTCCGGAGATACTGATGTATCGAAGGCTATCGCCTGATTCAAAAACTTCCCCTGACTTTCAAACCCCCAGGGTTCCGATTCCCTGACGGAAGATTCGAAAACCTCCGAAAATAAATATGGAGCCAATTCCGTGACCAGCAGCGAAATCGCCGTTGAGAGATTTCTTTCACGCTGTCCCATATTGCTCCCCAGAAGCAGATATGCGCGATTTGTCCTGATTATCATAACAGCCCGAGTTCCATTAGCGCCTCTTCACTCATCCTGCTTTTATCCCAAGGGGGGTCGAACACCACTTCTACAGCACAGTCCGTCACCCCCGGAACATCCCGCACAGCATCATTGACCTGAACAAACAGTTCATCCGCCATCGGGCAGTTCGGTGCCGTCATAGTCATCTTCAAGAAAACTTTATGGTCATCATCGACTTCGATGTCGTAAATCAATCCGAGGTCATATATATTTACCGGGATTTCAGGGTCATACACCTGACGCAAAGCCCGAACCACATCCCTTTGAACTGAAAACTTATCCATAGCGCATCATTTTACCGAATATGCCAAAGCATAATTCCTGATTTGATTTATCATAGAAACCAGACCATTGGCACGGGTGGGTGACAGATTTTCCTTCAGCCCTATTTTTCCGACGAACGAGAAATCCGAAGAAAGAATTTCTTTCGGAGTACGCCCATTATAAACCCTTACCAGCAGTGCGATTATCCCCTTGGTAATTATGGCGTCACTGTCTGCGGAAAAGAATATCCTTCCGTCTTCAAAACGGCTGCTCAACCAAACTCTGGACTGACATCCCCTGATGAGATTTTCTTCGATTTTTTCGCATTCATTGATAATCTCAAGGGACTTGCCGAGTTCTATGATATACTCATACTTGTCCATCCAATCCTCAAAAACCGAGAATTCCTCGATTATCGCCTGCTCTTCTTCCTGTATTGACATTTTTACGAATCCTTTATGATAACATATTCAAAACCCTGTTCTGGCATTTGATGAAATATTCACACTCTTCCATTGTATTGTAGGGAGCGAGGGATACCCTGACCAGACCTGTCTGCCCGAATCTGCCTATTACAGGCTCTGCGCACATAAGTCCGGAGCGGACCTCTATCCCCATCTTATCCAGCAAAATGGCTATGTCTTCGTGATGGCAATGTTCCACGGAGAACGAAAAAACAGGAACCTTGCCATCTCCTGTTCCATAGAGATGAAACCCCTCGACTGCCTGAAGGGAAGATGAGAGATACTCTGTCATTTCAAGGGTATTTTTTTCAATTTCCGCGGATTTCATGGCGGAAGCCATCTCTAAAGCAGGAGTCAAGGTGGCGGCCCCGACGAAATTAGGAGTCCCCGCTTCAAATTTCAATGGCAGAGGAGCAGCAGTAAAGGTATCATACGTGACCACATCCACCATCTCTCCTCCACCGAACCAGGGAGGGAGTGATTCCAGACAATCTTTCTTCCCGTACAATACCCCTATCCCTGTCGCCGCATAAATTTTGTGCCCAGAAAAGACATAGAAATCACAGTCAAGTTTCTTCACATCCACATCGGTGTGAACTATGCCCTGTGCTCCGTCAATGAGGACACAGGCACCGGTTTTATGCGCTTCCCGTATGAGTTCTTCTATAGGATTGATTATCCCCAGGACATTGGATACGTGTGCGACGGCCACCATTTTTACCCTCCCTCCGGAGAGTCGCTTCCGACAAGTTTCCATATCCCAGTGGCCGGACGCATCTACAGGTATGTAACTTATTTTCAAGTGATGCATCCCCGCCTGAATCATCCACGGAACCATATTTGAATGATGCTCCCCTTCGCTTATGAGAATTTCGTCACCCTCCTTCATAAAGGTAGGGCAGAACGTATTGGCCACAAGATTTATTCCTGCTGTAGTTCCTCCTGTAAGAATTATGTTTTCCCGGCTTTCCGCATTTATGAATTTCCGAGCGGATTCACGCCCCATTTCATACAAATCTGTCATCTCTGCGCTAAGAGTGTGGACAGCCCTGTGAATGTTGGCATTATGGAACGCATTGATGGTCTTCTGGCATTCATCTACAGTATCCGGGCGCTGGGAGGTGGCGGCATTATCGAAATAGACCACATTCCTCCCGCCGACAGTCCGTGACAATATCGGGAAATGATGCCTTAACTCCTGTACATCCATAATGTTTGTCCTTAATGTAAAATATCCGCAAAAATAGTTATTTTCGCGGAACTATTATACGAATACAATGTACGACTACATCTCCGGAAGCATCTCCGAAATAAACCCCGCTAAAGTGGTGATTGACAACCACGGTATCGGATATGACATACAGATATCCATTCAGACTTATGACAGGCTGCGGGACGAAAAGGAAGCGAAACTGTTCATCTGGCACCTTGTCAGGGAAGACGAAGAAGCCCTTTTCGGTTTCTTTGACAAGGAAGAGCGACGGATTTTCACACTGCTGATAGGCGTATCCGGGATAGGTCCGAATATCGCCAGAGTGATGCTTTCCTCACTTTCCGCCGATGAAATCAAGACGGCCGTCAGTTCAGGCGATGTCGGGAAAATCAAAGGGGTAAAAGGGATAGGACTGAAAACCGCCCAGAAAATCATTATCGAACTTCGAGACAAAATCGCCAAATCCGCTGCCGATGGTGAAATACCAGGATTTTCAGGAACCTCCCTACAGAGATCGGAGGCAGTTACGGCGCTTATCACCCTTGGATTCGCGAAACAAGCTGCAGAAAAAGCCATAGATGCCATTTTGAAAAAAGAACCGGAATGTTCACTCGAACAGATGATAAGAAAAGCTTTGAAGATGCTCTGACATTTGAACTGCTCTTTGGAAAAACCATTTTGAATCTTCAGGCAAAAATTCATTACATTTGCAGATAAACCGAAAAATTATATTTTTATTAAACACATATGAACACACCCGAAAATCTCAAGTATTCAAATGACCACGAATGGGTCAGAGCAGAAGGCGACATCGCCATAGTCGGAATTACTGATTTTGCACAGGATCAGTTAGGAGACATAGTTTTCGTTGACATTCAGTGCGAAGGAGAGACCTTGTCCAAAGGGGAGCGCTTCGGAAGCATTGAAGCCGTCAAAACTGTGGCTGATGCCTTTATGCCTGTAAGTGGAGAAATAATCGAAGTCAACACTGCACTCGAATCCGCCCCGGAATCAGTCAATTCGAATCCCTATGGGGACGGTTGGATGGTAAAGGTAAAAATGTCTGACACATCCGAACTTGACACACTTCTTGACGCTACAGCATACGCAAGTATTTGCTGATTGCACATTTACCGGCCTTTCGACCAGCTTGACCAACTGCTGGAGAATCATCCGAATAAAGAGAATATTCTAACCAAGAAAACAAAAACCGGTAGGCGCTCCTATCCGGCTGTTTATTCTATCCCATAACAGTCTGATGTTCAGTGCTTTCGGACGCATAAGCAAACAATAACAATGTTCCACGTGGAACACCTATCTTCCAAAATAAACCAACAAGACAGATATGTCTGAGGGTGAAACACCAGGAATCATACTGGCCTCCAATATGTTTTCAGGAGAATGTTTCTGAAGTTTCTGTCTGGACTCGATTGAAATTGATAACACCTTTGAATAGTCGAAATCTTTAGGGATTTTGACATATTTGAGACGCTGGAGTTTTTCAGACTGCAAGGTTTCCCTTTCTATATAACCTTTATATTTTACCAGAATTTCAGCTGCTTCAAGAGCTTGCTCCTGCAGAGTTAAAGATGTCTCTTCTTTGTTACAAAAAGATATATCAGAGTAAAGGGAGTCCGGAGAGGACATATCATATTTGCAGTCCGACACATCGAATGTTCCACGTGGAACAAATTCTTTAAGAATTTCAATATTCAGTTCAGGTCTGGATAATAAATAAGAAAGATTTCTTGAATAGCTGAGTGTCGATGAATTTTTTGATTCCAAAAAATTATTTATAGTTTCTGGGGAAATCCTAATTTTTTCAAATTGGCGAATATATGATTCTCTGAGATTATATTTATACTCACAATTCTTCATTCTATGTGCATCGGCCAAGCCGAGATTATAGGATAAGGGCGTCAATCTTTCATCAGCATTATCCTGTCGTAACAATATCCTATATTCTGCCCGTGATGTAAACATTCTATATGGTTCATCGACGCCTTTGGTTACAAGGTCATTGATTAAAACACCTATATACGATGAAGTTCGCGATAGAATAAGTTCCTCTTTACCGGAAGATGAGAGTGCCGCATTAATTCCAGAAACCAAACCCTGTGCGGCAGCTTCTTCATAACCTGTAGTACCATTAACCTGGCCTGCAAGGTACAAGCCGTCAATTATCTTAGACTCAAGTGTAGGCTTCAAATCGAGGGGGTCGAAATAATCATACTCTATAGCATAGGCTGGACGATATATTATGACATTTTCAAATCCGACGACAGATTTCAAAGCTCTAAGCTGGGTATGAAGAGGAAGGGATGATGAAAAGCCTTGGAGATAATACTCATTGGTAGTACGTCCTTCCGGTTCAAGAAATAACTGATGGCTGTCCTTATCGGGAAATGTTCTTAATTTATCTTCGATACTCGGACAATACCTCGGCCCTATGCCGGAAATTTTTCCGGAAAATAAGGGCGAACTTGAAAAATCGGACCTTAAGATATCGTGGGTATCAATATTCGTATGGGCTATAAAACACGGCATCTGGGAGTCAGGCAGTTGAGCCGATGAATTGAAGTTTAAAAATGAAAATTTTGATGGCCGTAAATCCCCGTACTGCTTTATAAGTTTCGATGTATCTACAGAGCGGATATCAATTCTCGGAGGTGTCCCGGTTTTCATTCTTCCCATTTTTACACCTAAAGAATGTATCTGGTCTGACAGATAAAGGGAAGCCGGTTCTCCTACTCTCCCACCGCTTGTTGTTTCTGCTCCGATAAAAATCTTTCCATTTAAAAAGGTTCCGGAAGTAATTATGACGCGATTTGCTTCGAATTCAGCACCTAATGATGTACATATGCCTGCGATACGAGAACCATTCAGCCTCAAAGACGTGACAGAATCTTGCCAAATATCTAATTTACAGTGCTTTTCAAGAATTCTACGCCACATTTCGGAGAACTTCATTCTGTCACACTGAGCGCGAGGACTCCACATAGCGGGTCCTTTGGAACGATTAAGCATCCGAAACTGCAAAGTACATAAATCGGTAACGATGCCAGTAAAGCCGCCCATCGCGTCTATCTCTCTCACTATCTGTCCTTTAGCTATCCCACCTATGGACGGATTACAGGACATCTGAGCCATTTTGGTCATATCCATTGTAACGAGAAGGGTGGAACATCCGAGTCTTGAAGAAGCGGAGGCAGCTTCGCATCCTGCATGGCCGGCACCTATCACTATGACATCATATCGTTTTACCATAATATATTTCAAGAGCTAAATCTTCCTGGTGATGCATTTCCATTTCTTCTTCAGGCGTATGATCATCATAGCCCATAAGATGAAGTACTCCGTGTATCATAACACGAAGAAGTTCATCTTCAAAAGAAGAACTATATGTTTTTGAATTTATCCTCACAGTATCGATACTGATGAAAATATCCCCGGAAAGAGTGTTTTTCTTTATTACTTGATCATCCAATGTATCGAATGTAATGATATCTGTATAGAAATCGTGACCGAGAAATTCCCTGTTCATAA
>JAGHUZ010000275.1 GCA_018064575.1 Candidatus Minthomonas equi | reverse complement strand
TTGCAGGAAAAGCTGGTGGTCTCGACAGGGGTGACCACCGATAGCCGGAAAGTTCGTCCCGGGGAAATGTTTTTCGCCCTGAAGGGAGAGAGATTTGACGGAAACGAGTTTGCGGAGGCCGTGGTTGAAGCCGGGGCTCTCTGTGCTGTGGTGGACCGTGAAAGTGCCGTGGGGGAGAAGGTTTACTGCGGAGAACTGGACTCTGAGAGGTTCATAGTCGTTGATGACAGCCTTGCGGCAATGCAGAAACTGGCCACCTGGCATCGTATGCGCTTCGATATCCCGGTTATCGGACTTACCGGGACCAATGGCAAGACGACTACCAAGGAATTGGTGAATGCGGTTCTTTCGACCAAATTCAGAACTGTAGCCACTATGGGTAATCTGAATAATCATATAGGAGTTCCTCTGACTCTGTTCCGAATCGATGACGATACCCAGTGCGCGGTTATCGAGATGGGGGCATCACATCCCGGGGAAATAGCTCTTCTGGCGGAAATAGCCCGTCCGACCCACGGTCTTATTACGAATGTGGGGAAGGCTCATCTTGAAGGTTTCGGTTCGTTCAAGGGTGTATGCCGGACTAAGGGGGAACTTTATGATTTCCTTTGGAAATCGGGTGGTACGGCTTTTTATAATGTCGATAACCCATATCTGCGTGAGATGACTCAGCAGAGGGTGGGGATGGTCACGGTCAAGTATGGGAAGGAGTTGGATGGATGGAGAGTATCCAGAACCGATGCCCGTCATCCATATCTGTCTGTCTATAACGGATGGAAAAGAATCCATACACAGTTGGTAGGGGGCTATAATGTCGATAATGTTCTGGCTGCCTTATGTGTCGGTGTCAGAATGGGTATTCCGTTTTCCACAGCTGCGAGAGCGATAGCCGGGTATTCACCTTCGAACAGCCGTTCCCAGCTCAAGGACACGGGCCGCAATATTTTGATTCTGGATACGTATAATGCCAATCCTACCAGTATGCGGACCTCCGTGGAGAATTTTGCGGGGACTGTTTTCAAGCATAAAGTTCTGATTCTCGGAGATATGTTGGAGCTTGGCGCGGAGTCGGCCGCAGAGCACAGGGCCATTGTGGAACTGGCCTCCGGTATCGGTGCGGAACAGGTGTATTTTGTCGGTACTGAGTTTTCCGGATGCAGAGATGCCGTGAATGGTCAGGATAATGTCAGTTTCTTCTCTTCGGCGGAAGAATTGGCATCATATATAAAGAAAGGTCATCCCTTTTCAGGAATGACCATTTTCATCAAGGGCTCGAACGGAATGCGTCTGAGTTCCCTGGAGCAATTGTTCTGATTACTTTTCAGGAATATTCCTGATGACTTCCAGGAGGAAATTCCAGAATTTCTCCACTGAGGGGATGTAGCATCTTTCATCAGGAGAATGGGGGGACATCAGGGTCGGCCCGAACGATATCATATCCCAATGCGGATATGCCCCGGAGAGAATACCGCATTCCAGACCGGCGTGGATGGCCATAACTTTCGGCTCTTGTCCATACATTTTCCGGTAAGTTTCTTTCATAAGACGTAGAATTTCGGAATTACTGTTGGGCATCCATCCGGAATATCCACCCGTAAAGGCTATCCTGCTGGCCCCCGCGAGTTCGAAAACGGCGCGTATTTTATCTCTTAAATCGTGTTTTGCCGAGTCAATGGAGCCGCGCATAAGTGTCTTGACTGTGATTTTTCCCTTTTCGGACTTGACCACGGCGAGATTGTTCGAGGTCTCGACCAGCCCGGGTATTTCAAGACTCATTCTATCCACGTTGCAGGGACAGACATAGATGGCTTGTATGGCATTGAAGGCAATCGCTGCATCGATGGCTCTGCGTTGTGCCTTGGTCTTCTCAAAAATCACATTCAATCCTGCATCTATGGGACGGTATTCGACTGTCATTTCCGATGTGATGTCCTTTACTGTGCGGGATGCCTTGCGTACTTTGTCGGCCGGTATGGCGATGACTGCTTCGCATTCGCGGGGTATGGCATTGCGCAGTGTGCCTCCTTCGATGGAGATGAGCCTGGCACCGCAGTTCCTCATCAGGGGAAGAATAAGCCTGGCCAGAAGTTTGTTGGCATTGGCCCTGCCTTCGTGGATTTCCATTCCGGAATGTCCTCCGCGAAGTCCTTTCACTGCGAGTATGAATGTCTGATAGTCCTTTGGTAGGAGTTCTGTGCTATATTTGAACTCGACAGAGGTATCCAATCCTCCGGCGCAGCCTATGTAGAGTTCTCCTTCGGCCTCTGAGTCCAGATTAAGGAGAATATCTCCGTGGAGCAATCCCGGTTTCAATGCTTTGGCACCTGTCATCCCGGTCTCTTCATCAATGGTGAAAAGTGCCTCTACGGGACCGTGGGGGATGTCTTTGGATTGCAGAATGGACATAGCTGTCGCGACTCCCATACCGTTATCGGCGCCCAGGGTGGTACCTGTGGCCCATACCCAGTCTCCTTCGATGCGGGGTTTGACGGAATCGTTCAGCCAGTCGTGCGGTACGTCCTTATTG
>JAGHUZ010000201.1 GCA_018064575.1 Candidatus Minthomonas equi | reverse complement strand
TCAGTATACTGGTCGTACTTGTTGTTATTGTTCTCATCTTTGATGGCATAGACGCGATATTCGGAGGGTTTCAGGTTCCTGACTGTAAAATAGCCCCAGGGATCTGTCTTGGCCGCAGCGGCAGGCAGAACGTTAAATACGGCTGAATCGGTGGTATCCGAATGGAATAACACGGTTATCTCTTTCTCCGGAAGCAGTGTGACGGCATTGGAAACTGTACCGGACACGAACATTGAATCTATATAACTGCCGGTTGAGAAACTGTGAACGAACTGAGGGAAGGGATTTCCTTCATTATTGTCGGAGATGGACTGTCCCAGGTCGAGAGAGTAGGTGGTATTGGAATCAAGCGGTTCCTTGAAAGTGACCACGACTGATTTTCCTTTTATCTTGTATTCAGGACGTTTGACCTGAGGAGGAGACAAAAAGATATATTTCATAGCATCTTTGACCTGAACATATTCATCGAATGTAAAAATGATTTTGCAGTCTTTCCCCTGCGTAGGAACGTTTACGGCATTGTAAAGCGGTTCACAGGCGACCAATACAGGAGGAATGGTGTCTTTGGGACCTCCTGTAGGACTTCCCGAAACATTGGCACAGGATTTCGTAAAAAAAGGTGAAATCAGCACCAGACCCAATAACGAAAACGGATTTATTATGGATTTACATTTCATACCCGTATCAGATTTTATCATCATCTTTAATGTCCGCTCTGGATACACTTTCCATACCGTTTATATCCATCATTGTATTAATCAGATTCGTAAGTGATTCCGTGTCATAAACGTACACATCGACATATCCTTCGAAAACTCCGTCGTGAGCCCCCAGATGGATTTTACTCATATTGATGCTCATATCGGTAGATATCCTTTTGGTTATCTCACGGAGTATCCCGACCTTGTCAATGCCTTTCATCTTGATTCTGGCCAGGGAAGACTGAATGGTGTGTCTTGCCCATACCACATTCAGAATTCTGTCACCTTTCTCGGAGGCGAGCCTCTGAGCTTCGGAACAGCTTTTCTTATGTATGTAAACCTTGCCGTGCTCATCCATAAAGCCTATGACAGGGTCACCGGGAATAGGATTGCAGCAGTCCGCAGTATGATAGGAAAGAGACCTGTCCACATTCTCCTTGAGAAAATAGGTTCTCTTCTTTCCAAGCTTTTCCGGGGTGATTATTTCGGATTCATCATTTTCAGCATTACCGGCATCTTGTGCAGCATTGTCTGGAATTTCTTCTTCCGAATCCTTTTTTTTACCGGAAAGGAGCTGGAGTGTCCAGTATATGACATTTTTCTTTTTCCTGTTCCTTTTAAGAATGGTATCCAACTGGTCCAGATTTATGATGTGTGAAGCGATTTTACTGTAAAGTTCATCCTTCTCCGTCAGATGAAATTCTTCCATCAGTTTCTGCAGGACACTGATTTGGAGTGGAACGTCAAGTTTCTTCAGTTCTTCCTCCAGCATCTGCCTTCCTTTGGCGATGCTGTAGGAGACATCTTTTTTCAGCGCTTCCCTGATATGGTTTGCAGCACTGGAGGTTTTGACAAAATCAAGCCACTCTCTCTGAGGGGTTTGATTCTCTGCGGTGATTATTTCCACCTGATCGACATTCTTGAGTGGGGTGCTGATAGGTTGAAGCTTGAAATTTATTTTCGCCGCGATAGCCTTGTTCCCGATTTCGGTGTGGATGGAATATGCGAAGTCAAGTGCTGTGGAACCCTTGGGGAGAATCACGGTCTTACCCTTCGGGGTATAAGTGGTGATTTGAGAAGTAAGGAGACTGTCGTGGAATTTGCCCAGAAAATCAAGGGCATTCGCATCAGGATTGTTCAGAATATCCTTGACATTGATAAGCCATCTGTCCATTTCCTTTTCCATCGAAGAGCTGTCATTGGGAACATCCTTCGATTTATTGCCCTTGTAAATCCAATGAGCGGCCAGACCCCGTTCGTCTATGGCATCCATCCTTTCGCTTCGAATCTGAATCTCCACCCAGGTCCCTTCTTCGTTCATCACGGTGCAGTGCAGCGCCTCATAACCGTTCAACTTCGGCTCCGTAACCCAGTCGCGGATTCTGTCTACCATTGAATTGTGGTATATTCCGGTTATGAGAGAATAGATGTTCCAGGCTTGAGCCCTTTCTTCCACGTGTTCTTTGGGCTGGAAAATTATCCTGACGGCATAAATGTCGAAAATCTCTTCGAATTCCACCTTTTTCAGTTTCATTTTCTGCCATACGGAATATGGAGTTTTGAGGCGGGTAAGGACACGTGCCTTGTAACCGTTATTCAGAAGTACATCCTCCAGTGATGTGACGAACTTGTTCATACCGGAATATCTTACCCGGGCCACTTCGTCAATTTTTCCTGAGAGTTCGGTATATATCTCAGGTTCCTTGTTCTTCATCCAGATATTCTCCATTTCTACCTTAATTCTGTACAGACCAAGGCGATGAGCCAGGGGAATGAAGATGTACATCGTCTCACTCAGTATCTTCTCCTTCTTATGAACAGGCATAGAATCGATGGTTCTGAGGTTATGAAGACGGTCTGCCATTTTGATGAGAATAATTCTGGTATCCTCATTCAGGGTCAGGAGGATTTTCTTGAAATTTTCGGCCTGAAGATTCTCAGAGTCAAAAGCGAAAGCCGACTTCATTTTGGTCAGTCCATCCACCAGAGATGCTATTTTTTCACCGAAGAGGTGAGTGATGTCTTCTGTGGTATATTGGGTGTCTTCTACGACATCATGCAGGAGGGCGGCCACTATCGACTTGCATCCCAGACCGATTTCATTAACCACGATTTTGGCTACCGATATCGGATGGATGATATATGGTTCACCGGATCTTCTCCTAACCCCGTAATGGGCTTTATTGGCAAATTCGAAAGCCTTTACGACCAAATCAAACTCCTCCTGAGTAGAACAACGGCGGACTGCAGCTTCCTTAAGGCCATCAAAAGCCTTATTGACCATTTCAACTTCCTGTGGGGTAAAATCCATATCTTCATAAAATATTAGAACAAGGAAGGCCCATCGACGGACTCTTCTCCTATTATTTTGTAAAATTCATTTTCATCGAGAATTCTGATTCCCAGTTTCTCTGCTTTGCGGAGCTTTTCGGGTCCCGCTTTCTCTCCGGCGAGAAGGTATGTCGTACTGCCCGATACCGAAGAGCTGTTCTTTCCTCCGTGGGCAATTATTTTTTCCTTCATTGCTTCGCGGGAAATGGAAAAGTTTCCTGAAATGACCAAAGTGCAGCCCGAAAGTGTATCCGAGATGGGACGTCCCAAATTCTCATCCACCTCAAATTTCAATCCCGCTTCACGCAATGCCCTTACTGTCTTGAGATGCCTTTCATCACGGAACCAGGCGCAGATAGTCATTGCAAGTACATCCCCTATATCATCGATTTCAGTCAAATCGGACATTTGAGCACCGGCAAGCGCATCGATGGAACGGAATTTCAATGCCAGCATTTTTGCTGTCGTTTCACCCACGTGACGTATTCCCAGTGCAAACAGGACCCTCGGGAAGGGAACAGATTTCGATTTTTCCAGACTTTCAAGGAAACGGGCAGCGGAACGCTCTTTCCATCCATCCAGAGTCAATAACAATGATTCATCCAGGGTGAACAAGTCCTGAAGTTCCCGAATATATCCTTTTTCATAGAGCTGGGTCGCCGTGGCATCACCCAGAAGAATCTCCATAGCTTTTCTCGAAGCGAAATGAACGAAACGTCCTATGATTTGGGGAGGGCACCCG
>JAGHUZ010000152.1 GCA_018064575.1 Candidatus Minthomonas equi | reverse complement strand
TGTGCTGCGGGTGGTGTCTCCTCCAAGAAGAGGAACGGACCATTTCAGGGACAAGTCACGATATCCTCTTATGAATTCGTCCATATATTCAGAACTGATATTTTCCGGCAGTCCCAATGAAAGAAATGTGCCCGTGGGATGCCCGCCCATAGCCGCTATATCCGACAGGTTGACCGCCAGGGATTTCCATCCCAGGTCATAAGGGGTAATCCTGTCTCTGATGAAGTGGGTTCCTTCAAGGAGCATATCTGTGGAAATCAGAGAGTCGGTGTTACCGGTCGGAATGACGGCGCAGTCATCACCGATGCCGCGGATGCCGTCTTTTTTGAAGCAGTCCGGAGCGAATGCCTTACGAATCCTTTCTATGAGTCCGAATTCACCTATTTCAGAGAGTTCCATATACTAAGAATCAGTTTTGAACATTTCCGGTAAACTTTCAGCATCTGTATCTTCTGGCGTAAGCTTGAATCTTGGGCCAAAGCGTCCATCACCTTGGTAAAACGCTGCATATCGTGCAGGAATTCGGGACTTGAATACAGGTTAATCCAGGAAATGTATCGGTTGCTCTCGTTGTTCGAATTGGAGACAAGATGTCCGGCCAGCAGGGAAGCGATATGTGGATATGCATATAATGCTGACATCGCGATGCTGATGGTACTGTCTCTGCTTTCACTTTTTACGAAATCGATGAAATCTCTGGTCGCCTTGAATATGCTGTCTTCGTGTATTCGTGGAGAATCCCCGAGGTAGAAAGAATGCATACGGGATGTGTCAGGTTCCATATTGTCATTCAGATAATGGATGAGCGACATTATCGAGCCGTATGCGGCCTGTTCCGATTCGGAGGATTCAATTCTTACTTCAATGTATCGGAGCATTTGGAAATATTGTCTGAACATCCATTCGTTCTGTAACATAAATGAATGGAAAACCTGATATTTCAGTTTCCCTGAATTCATTTCGAGAAAAAGACGACTTTTCCGTATGCGGCGCAGGATATTTTTGGTGCAGAATTCTGCCAATATGCTCCATCTTATCCTGTCCGCGGATTTGTCCGACCTGTTCTCTCTGGCTTTCCTCACTGCTTGTGCGATGGTTTGTGCCGCCATACGTGGATTTCTGGCGCTGATGATGGCTGATACGACGGCCACTCCGTCTGCCCCCCGCCGGATAACTTCCGGAGCAGTATCGGTATTCATTCTTCCTATGCCGATGACAGGGTGGGAACTCATACGTACTATTTTTTCGACACCTTCCGGCCTGAATGCAGTCTTGGTGTCCTTTTTGGTTTTGGTCCGATAGACAGGGGATGCGGCTATATAATCAACGTCAAGCATCTCCGCCTGCTGTACCTGGTCGAAATTCTCGACTGAAAGCCCTATGATTTTTTCCGGTCCCAGAATTTGCCTGGCTTGTGCGGCTGACATATCCGACTGTCCCAAATGTACGCCGTCGGCATCGCAGGCGAGGGCTACCTCTACGTCATCATTAATTATCAGGGGAACGTTATACTTATTCAGCAGAGATTTCATACTTCTGCCGAGTCTGATGAATTCTTCTTTTTTACAGTCCTTTTCCCGAAGTTGGACCATAGTCACTCCTCCGAGTACCGCTTCTTCCACTATTGTCTCCAGAGGACGTTTCCCCGCCAAAGTCCTGTCTGTGATCAGATACAGTTCCAAAGCCCTCTTGTCTATTCTTCCCATATCAGATTTTCATTGATGGTTTCCCGATTCATATTGTACAGTTCATCCAGAAAACATACTTGAAACGAGCCGTTTCCTCTGGAATGCTCAGCTGCTCTCTGGCCTGCTATACCCATTACCGTCATCGTGGAGACTGCGGCCCTGAAAGTGTCGTCTGTGACAGAAAGGAAAGCTCCGGCCAGGGCAGCGGCGGTGCATCCCATTCCTGTCGTCCGTGCCATTATGGGGGAACCGTTCGAAATGCGGCTGATGCGATGTCCGTCCGATATGTAGTCGGTGGAACCGGTGACGATGACTGTACTTCCAGTAAAAAGTGCGAGTGATTCGGCATCTTTCGCAGGGTTTTTGCTTTCCGAAAGATGTGGTTCATCCTGATGACAGATAGACAGAAGAGCCTTTATCTCGGAGGTATTCCCCTTGATGATTTGCGGTGAGAAAGACTCAAGCATCCTGCGAACAAAGTTTAACCGGTAGGATGTTATGCCTGCTCCGACCGGGTCAAGTACAATGGGAATTCCCAGTGCTGATGCAGTCGCGGCGGATTCCATCATACTTTTCTCCCATCTTTCACTCAATGTGCCGATGTTCAGAATCAAGGCGTCTGATACGGCCGTCATTTCCCCTGCTTCCGGCAGGGCATCACTCATTACAGGCCGTGCCCCTATGGAAAGAAGAGCGTTAGCCGTAAGGTTCATAACGACATAATTGGTGACGTTGTGAATCAGGGGAGAGGAGTTTCTCACTGCCTCAAGGTCATTGGACACCATATCGGCATCCGGGTTTATAAAATTGCAATTCATCTCCCTACGTTGTCATTATACATTTCAGGTATGTCCCGGCATCAGCCGGAACGTGAGGGTATGTTCTCAGCCTTCCCGTTTCCGGGAAAGCACCCCTGTGTTATCAATTTTTTAGTCCGCAAATATATGATTTTTGAGTGGTATTTTTTCAAAAATGCTATTTTTGCGGGCAGAAACAATAAATGATATGACTATGTCAAGCAATGTACGTCCGGTCTCAATGGAGAGAATAACCACTCCCGCATTGGCAAGGAATTTCATCGAAGAACAGATGAAAGAGCTCCGTGCTCAGATAGGTAACAGAAAAGTTCTCCTGGCCCTTTCCGGAGGAGTCGATTCTTCAGTAGTGGCAGCCCTTCTTGTAAAGGCGGTAGGGAAGCAATTGGTTTGTGTCCACGTAAATCACGGTCTTCTTCGCAAGGGGGAACCCGAGCAGGTGGTAAAAGTTTTCCGTGATGAAATGAATGCTAATCTGGTATATGTCGATGCCACTGAAAGATTCCTCAGTAAACTGGAGGGTGTCTCAGATCCGGAGCAGAAGAGAAAAATCATAGGCGGTGAATTCATCCGCGTTTTCGAAGAAGAGGCGCGTAAACTTGATGGAATAGAATTTCTGGCTCAGGGTACCATATATCCTGATATCGTCGAATCTGATGGTGCAGTGAAGGCTCATCATAATGTGGGAGGTCTCCCGGAAGATCTTAAGTTCGAACTTGTAGAACCCATTAAACTCCTCTATAAGGATGAAGTTCGCATAGTGGGTAAGGAATTGGGTTTGCCTGATGCTATGGTATTCTGTCAGCCTTTCCCCGGTCCCGGTCTCGGAGTGCGCTGTACCGGTGCCATCACACGTGACCGCTTGGAGGCAGTTCGCGAGAGTGATGCCATTCTTCGTGAAGAGTTTGCCAAAAACGGTCTTGAAGGAAAAGTATGGCAGTATTTTACAGTAGTTCCCGACATCAAGTCAACAGGTGTCAAGGATAATAAACGTTCCTGGGATTGGCCCGTAATCATCCGTGCCGTCAATACCCGTGATGCTATGACTGCGACGGTGGAGAATGTGTCCTTTGACCTTCTTCAACATATCACGGCACGTATCGTGGCTGAAGTTCCCGGTGTGAACCGCGTTCTTTTCGACTTGACTCCCAAGCCGACAGGCACTATCGAGTGGGAGTAATCCGCAGTTGCATACCGTGAAACTGTCATCATTCATATTCGACAATGGAATAAGAACGAAAGTTCATAAGGCGACCGTAGTAATCGCCTTGGTTCTCTTTCTGTCTGCCGGTGTCGCGTACGTTGAATTCTCAAGAATGAGTGACTACGTTTCTACGTTCATCGCCAAAAACGTCGAGTGTATCAACAGTTCCAATGAACTGATAGAACTATGCGAACGTTTTAATCAGAAAATCCTCGAAGAAGATGAAATAGCTGTAGGAGATTCGGTTATGGATTCCACCGTGCATAATTATATCGAACTGATAATCACTAACAGTACTATCGACAGCGAGAACCATTACGCCGATTCTCTTCGTTATGCTTATGCGGCCTATATGCAGGTGGTATGCGGAGAAGAAGATATGTACTTCGAGTCTTATACTGAAAAGGTCAGCTGGTACAAGGAAAAGGTGGAAGTGGTTTACCTGAAATTGAAAACATATCTTTCCACACTTTCATCCCTTTCCCAGAACGTACTCAGTTCGAATTATGATGAACTCAGTGACAGGTATTACCGTTCCATTATGCCTGCGGTTCTGGCCATCGTGGCATCGATAGTGCTGATTTTTCTCTTTATTTATTTCCTGAATATTTATATTCTGAAACCACTTATCAAGATGCATCGCGGACTCCGGCAGTATAAGGACTGCGGGATGCCGTACAAGGTTTCGTTCGACAAGGGAGAGGATCAGATTCAGGAGCTCAATGAAATGATCAAGGACTTGACTGAAGAGAATACGTCCCTTAAAAAGAAATGAATTACAAACTGATATCCAGGTATGTAGGACTGGCTCTCTCATTCGAGTCGGCTTTTATGTTCCTGTCCGTTCTTATATCGGTGTTAAACGGAATGGATTCGTCCTTCGCGCCGCTTCTTATCAGTGCTGTGGTGACACTCCTTGTGGGCCAGTTCCCGTTGATTTTCGTAAGAAAATCTGAGGACATTTCTATTTCGGACGGATTCGTCATTACGGTTTTCTCCTGGGTTCTGTCTTGTGTGTTCGGGATGTTCCCGTATCTCCTGTGGGGTGAAGAATTTACTATCCCGAATGCGTGGTTCGAATCTGTTTCAGGCTATACTGCCACGGGAGCGACCATACTATCTGATGTGGAGACACTTCCCAAGGGGCTCCTTTTTTACCGCTCATCCACTCATTTCCTCGGTGGACTCGGTGTCGTCGCCTTTATGCTGATGGTTCTTCCTTCTATGAGTACATTCCGTATGAAAATGTTCAAAATGGAAATCTCAGCGCTCTCCCACGACAATTATCAATACCGTACCAAGCAGTCCCTGAAGATAATCATATTCGTATATCTTTCCATTGCCGTGGCCTCTTTCGTATCCCTGATATTGGCCGGGATGGAGCCTTTCGATGCGGTGAACCACGCGATGAGCATTACGGCTACGGGAGGTTTCAGTACGAAGAACCAGTCTCTGGCGACATTTGATTCGTTCCCAATAGAACTGGTGACTATGGTATTTATGCTGATATCCGGAATTCATTTCGGGATAACCTATAAATTCTTCACTACCGGCTCGTGGAAAGTTTTCAAGAATCCGGTTCTCAGGTTTTATCTTCTGCTCCTCGGTATATCCGTTATGATAATAGCATCAGATCTTCTGATATCCAGTACCATCCCGGTGTCTTCGTGGAGTGAGGCCATCAGGCAGTCGGCATTTCAGGTAATTTCCATAAGTACCAGCACAGGATTGGCCACACAGGATACGACTCTATGGCCTGCACTGTGCATACTCATCCTTCTGTTCCTATCCCTTATGGGGGCGTGCTCCGGCTCCACTACCGGAGGTTTGAAGGTGGACAGGGTATGGATTCTTTTCAAGTCCATCAAAACGCAGATACAGAGGCAGCTGCATCCTAATGCAGTGATTCAGACGAGGGTGGGGAATGAAGTGATAGACGCCACCAATGCCTCATCCGTGGCGATATTCATTTCGATGTATCTGTCGATGGTTTTTATCTGTGCTCTGATTCTCTCGGCTACAGGACTTGACTTTATGGATTCCTTCACCGCTTCGTTCGCATCGATGGGGAATATAGGTCCCGCATTCGGGTCTTGCGGTTCCCTTGATAATTTCGGGCATATCCCGTCATTCGCTAAGCTCATTCTTACTGTGGAGATGCTTTTCGGCCGTGTTGAAATATATCCTTTTCTATTGATAACCAGTGTCTTCCGGAGACGCTAACCGAATAAGTGCCTTGGGAAACACCTTTTTTGAATCACTGATTTCCGAATTCAGCTTCGAACCTACAGCGGGACAGCTGGAAATGTTCAGAATGCTGTCTGATTTTATGTCAAGTGATGACGGTGACATAATGATAGTGAAAGGCTATG
>JAGHUZ010000209.1 GCA_018064575.1 Candidatus Minthomonas equi | reverse complement strand
CCAGTCAGTTTCGGGAAATTCATCAAGCCCGAAACAGAGCGCATCGGCATACAAGCCCGAGCCTCCTGTCACGATGACTGTATCATAACGCTTGAAAAGTTCCTCCAGAAGAGCCAGAGCCTCGATTTCATATTTTCCGGCGGTATAATATTCAGTTACAGAATGACTTCCTATGAAATAATGGGGAATTGATGCCATCTGCTCCCTGGTGGGAGCTGCCGTTCCGATAGGCATCTCCCTGAAAATCTGACGCGAGTCACAGGAAACTATCGGTGCAGAATATTTCAATGCTTCCGACAGACAGAAATCAGTTTTCCCGACAGCGGTAGGTCCGAGTATCAGGCGAACAGTCTTTTTCACTGTCATTCCGTTCCTTCAGGCAGTTCACTTTCATCGAAGACCATTTCGTTCTCATCGTCATCATCCTCTTCTTCATCATCGTCGTCTTCGTCATCATCAGGCACATCCCCTTCGACCGAATGAGGGAGTCCGTGAGGATGGTTTTCGTAATCATCATCTTCATAAACAGAGGAGAACTGCTGCGGTGCATGTCCCTTTTCTCCGGTAACCTGAGGATAATCGGTACGGGCATCTGCGTCACCCGTTCCGATTAAAGACAAATCCAGATAAAGATTTTTCGAAAGATTGAATATGAACCTCAGCACCACCTCGCCGCGCTTATGTGTATCCGCTACAGTAACATTATCGATAGAGCCGTCGCCCATATCGAATAAACCGTATTCGTGAAGAATCTTTCCGTTTTCATCCAAGCCCTGGAACAAAATCATCATATCAGGTACAAAACCGAGTTGATTCTGAACAAATTCCATTACTCTGTACAGGGAACATTCACCTTTGAACTCATAATCCCTGAAAAACTGTTTGGAGTAAGGAAAAGTGACTTTATATTTGAATATCATCGTTATATCCTCTTCTAAATGCTTTTCAAATTCACTACAAATATATAAAAAATGAAAGGGTATGTCATATTTTATGTAGGTTTGCACAAATATTCCATCATATCCGTGACATCCGAAGACACCTATCTCAGCGTTCAGTCTCCCTCCACCGGGCTGTATAAGGAAAAAGGAAGCCGCTTTCTGGCGTTTCTGTTCCCCGTCATCAGCGCAGAACAGGCCAAAACCGAGATAGAACGAATCAAAAAAGAGTACCACGATGCCCGGCATCACTGTTTCGGATACCGCATCGGTCTCAAAGGGGATATCTGGAGAATCAATGATGACGGAGAGCCATCCTCCACGGCAGGAAAGCCCATCTTCGGCCAGATTCTTTCAAATTCCCTGAGTGACATACTCATAGTGGTCGTCCGATATTTCGGGGGAATCAAACTGGGTGTTCCGGGACTCATAAACGCATACAGAAGTGCGGCGGCGGATGCCATCGCCAACTCCACCATCATTACCAAAACCGCCACCGTTTCCATCCGCATAGACTTCGGATATCCGTCTATGAATGATGTTATGAAACTCATCAAAGAGTCCGGAGCCGGGATTACGAATCAGCAATTCGACCTGCAGTGCAGCATTTGCGTGAATGTCAGGCTCCGTGATGAAAAAGATTTCATAAGCGCGGTGAAGAAAATATCGGATTGTGTATTGAAATTTTAGCCGATTCTCATTACTTTTGGCAGTTAAAATAATTTTTCACACCATAATGAAAACAGCTTATAATTTTAACGCCGGGCCGTGCGTTCTCCCGAGACCGGCAGTCAATTCAGCCATAGAAGCGCTTCAGGACTTCAAGGGAACCGGAGTATCAGTTATCGAAATTTCACACAGAACCAAAGAATGGGAAGACATAATGAACGAAACCCGCGCCTTATGGCGTGAGCTTCTGAACATTCCCGACAATTACAGCATCCTCTTCCTGGGAGGCGGGGCATCAATGCAGTTTCTGTATGTCGCGATGAACCTTCTTGAACACAAAGCCGCATACCTCGAAACCGGAGTGTGGGCCAAGAAAGCACTGAAAGAAGCGAAAGGGCTCGGAAATGCATATGCGCTTGCATCCTCCGCCGATAAGACCTACAGTTACATTCCCAAGAATTACACCATTCCCACCGACATAGACTACTTCCACATCACCACTAACAACACCATCTACGGCACCGAGATACACGAAGACATCGACTGCCCAGTAAATCTCGTAGCAGATATGTCGTCAGACATTATGAGCCGCCCCGTTGACATCAAGAAATACGCACTGATTTACGGTGGTGCCCAGAAAAACGTAGGTCCTGCCGGAGTAGCCTTCGCCATCATCAGGAACGACATCCTAGGAAAGGTTTCCAGATATATCCCGACTATGCTCAATTATCAGACGCACATCGACGGAGAATCAATGTTCAATACCCCTCCGGTGTTCTCCATCTACGTGATGCACGAGACCTTGAAATGGGTAAAGGCACAGGGAGGTGTTTCCGCCATGTTCGAGCGCAACAAGAAAAAAGCTGCCCTTCTCTATGAAGAGATCGACAGAAACTCTATGTTCATCGGAACAGCTGCCAGGGAAGACCGTTCCATTATGAATGTATGCTTTGTAATGGCTCCCGGGAAAGAAGAACTTCAAGATGAATTCATGGCTTTCGCCAAATCAAGAGGAATGGTCGGAATCAAGGGACACCGTTCCGTAGGCGGATTCCGTGCTTCGATTTACAATGCCTGTCCGATTGAGGCTGTCGAGGCACTTATCTCCTGTATGAAAGAATTTGAGAACCTTCACAAATAACTGAATGAGATGAAAGTACTGACAGCGACACAAAAACCTTTTTCCAAACTTGCCGTGGACGGCATCCGTGCCATCATAGAAAAAAACGGACATACGTTCGCTTCACTCGAAAAATATACCGCGGAGACGGAACTGCTTGCGGCCATAGCGGACGCCGATGCTCTCATCGTCCGTTCTGACAAGGTCACACGTGACGTAATAGCGGCTGCGCCGCAATTGAAAATCGTAGTGCGTGCAGGTGCCGGGTTCGACAACCTTGACCTTCCTGCCTGCACCGAAAGAGGCATTGTGGCTATGAATACCCCGGGGCAAAATTCCAATGCCGTCGCGGTACTTGCCATCGGCCTGATGATATACATATCCCGTAATCAGTTCACTCCCGGAACCGGTTCCGAACTCAAAGGCAAGACTCTCGGCATCCAGGCCTACGGCAATGTCGGCCGCCTCGTGGCATCTCTCGCCAAAGGCTTCGGTATGAAAATAATGGCCTTC
The DNA here is from genome assembly GCA_018064575.1 of Candidatus Minthomonas equi. Lineage (GTDB taxonomy): Bacteria > Bacteroidota > Bacteroidia > Bacteroidales > UBA932 > Minthomonas > Minthomonas equi. Next base: position 2,436 of record JAGHUZ010000209.1, on the reverse strand, counting down.
GACCCTTTTGTTCCCGCCGGGACTATGGAAAAGGATGGAGTGGATGTCGCTGCAAGTCTGGAAGATCTATATTCTTCCTCAGACTTCGTAACCCTCCACATCCCCGCCAACGACCAGACAAAAGGCTCCATCGGATATGACCTTATCAGCAAAATGCCCAAAGGGGCCTGCCTCGTCAACACCGCCCGCAAGGAAGTAATCGACGAACCCGGACTCATCAAGGCGCTGACAGAACGCGAAGACCTTAAATACGTCACCGACATTGCCCCTGCAGCAGCAGAAGAAATGGCGGAAAAATTCGGAAAACGTTTCTTCGCCACCCCGAAGAAACAGGGCGCCGAGACTGCGGAAGCCAATGTAAATGCAGGACTGGCCGCTGCCAGCCAGATATGCGACTATTTCGCGAACGGGTGCACGAAATTCCAGCTCAATAAATGATTCGTTAAACTATGGTAAAGGTTAAACCGTTTGCAGCCATCAGACCACCCAGGGCATTGGCATCCGAGGTGGCATCACGTCCCTATGACGTCTTGAATTCCGAAGAAGCGAAAGCAGAAGCCGGAGAAAAGTCACTCCTGCATATCATCAAGCCGGAAATCGATTTCGACCCCATCGCTGACGAGCATTCCAGTGCCGTTTATGACAAGGCTGTTGAGAATCTGGGCAAGTGGATGAAAAACGGATGGCTTGTCAAGGATTCCAAAGAGTGCTATTACATTTACGCCCAGACGATGGGCGGCAGGACACAGTACGGAATCGTTCTCTGTGCCAATGTCGAAGATTATCTCACTGGCCGCATCAAGAAACACGAACTTACCAGAAAGGATAAGGAAGACGACCGTATGATTCACGTACGCATCCAGAATGCCAATGTGGAACCGGTCTTCTTCGCATACAGGGATAACGATGAAATCAACGCCATCGTAACGGAATACACCGCCTCGACACCGGAATATGATTTCGTGGCGGAAGATGGATTCGGACATCGTTTCTGGATTATCGACAAGGATGAAGACATCTCACGCCTGACCGGAATTTTCGCAGGCATCGATGCCTTTTATGTAGCCGACGGACATCATCGTACAGCCGCGGCAGCCAGAGTCGGAGAAGAAAAGAAAAATCAGAATCCACACCATACAGGTGACGAAGAATATAATTACTTCATGGCCGTAGCCTTCCCTGAAAGCCATTTGAAGATAATGGATTATAACCGCGTCGTCAAAGACCTTAACGGACTCAGCGCGGAAGAGTTTCTCTCCGCCCTCAAGGAGAATTTCGACATCGAAGACAAGGGTAGCGGAATTTACACCCCGGCGCATTTGCATAATTTTTCAATGTATCTGGATGGGCACTGGTATTCCCTGACAGCGAAGAAGGGAACTTATGATGACAACGACCCTATCGGAGTGCTTGACGTAACCGTATGCTCAAACCTTATATTCGACAGAATTCTTCACATCGGAGACCTGAGGACATCCAAGCGCATCGACTTTGTCGGGGGCATCCGCGGACTTGGAGAACTCAAGAGAAGAGTTGATTCCGGGGAGATGAAAGCGGCCTTCGCCCTCTATCCCGTATCGATGAAACAACTCATCGATATTGCCGACACCGGCAATATTATGCCGCCTAAAACCACTTGGTTCGAACCGAAACTACGCTCCGGACTTGCGATACACAAGCTGGACTAACTGAAAACAGCTTTCAGAAGAAGCCATTTACCGGGCCGTTTGACAGGACATATCTGTTCTGAAAGAGCTACCCGGTTTTTCATTTTTCTGTACTCCCTACGGGCTTTGATGACAGATTTTCCAAATTCCGCCTTTCCCTTGAGCACGTACATACAGGCGATGGCCATATCTATAAACCAACGCTCCAGCATAATCCAGATTCGTGTCCGTGGCGGAAGATTCTTGTACATCATCAGAAGATTGTTTCTGAAATTCAGATAAAGTTTTCTCGGGGAATCATTCGGAAGAGTACCGCCACCCACGTGGAATATCGTAGAGTCAGGGACTACCCAGACTTCCCGACCTGACAACATAGCTCTCCAACAGAGATCTATTTCCTCCATATGCGCGAAAAATGACTCATCCAATCCTCCGAGAGAATGCCATACCTCGCTCCTGATTAAGAATGATGTCCCTGATGCCCAAAACACTTTCGCCGGTGAGGCATCATACTGCCCGATATCCTTTTCAACGGAAGACAATATCCTGCCCCTGCAGTATGGGAGATAAAAATGATCCATCATTCCCCCGCACGCGCCTGCATGCTCGAAATAGTCGGGATGGTCCCGCCAGCGGACCTTAGGAGAGCAGATGGCCGCCTTGGGATGCGATTCCATAAATGACACGAGAGAATCCAGCCATCCCTCGGTTACCGCTACATCGGAATTGAGCAGCAGATAATATTTGAATTTATCTTCCGATTCAGAGA
>JAGHUZ010000210.1 GCA_018064575.1 Candidatus Minthomonas equi | reverse complement strand
GTCCAGAACTTTCCGGGCATGGGCCAAATCAAGGTTGTCCTTCGTCAGATGGTTCCAAGGGAGATCCACAAGAAGCTTTATATATTGATACTGGACATTGTAGTCCGGAGAACTCGGATTGGTTCTTTCAAGCTTGCGCAGTTCGTTCGCGAAGGCATCGGCGGCATGCTGCGGCCAGTCCTTTCGGGCAGCCTTTTTCCGCAGGTCCTCGAAATCCTGGGATTCATCCATTCCAAGTTCCTCCTGAATGGTGCGGAGCTGATTGTTCAGGAAATATTCCCTTTGCTGCTGATTCATTTCCGAACGGGCTTTCTGCTGGATGTCGTCTTTCAGTTTCAGAATTTCCAACTGACGGTTCATCATAGAGAGGAGTTTCATCGCACGTACCTTCAGGCGTGATTCCATCAGTAGCTGAATCTTGTCAAGAGGATTTTCTATCTCGATGCTGGAAGCGATGAAATTTATCATAAATTCTTCGCCTTCAAGATTCTTGATGGCGAATGCGGCCTCTTGTGGAATGTTCGGGGAGAGTTTCAGAATCTGTATGGCGGTCTCCTTGAGTGAAGATGATAATGAGTCTATATCCTTGTCATTCTTTTTTATACCTATTTCTTCCAGATAGGCCACCTTCGCGAACAGATATGGTGTGTCGGATGTCTGCTCGACCAGATTGAAGCGTTTGATTCCCTGGAGTATAACGGTGAGGTCACCGTTGGGCATTTCGATAATTTTCAATATTCTGGCCAGAGTTCCTATGCTGAACAGGTCTATTATGGCAGGATCTTCCACCATAACGTCCATCTGTGAAACGGCGCCAAGTATCTTGTTTGATTTATATGCGTCCCTGACCAGTTTCATCGATTTCTCCCTGCCGACTGTGATGGGCATTACCGTCGATGGAAACAGGACGGCATTTCTCAGGGTGAGAATGGGAAGCACATCAGGCATTTCGCTGTCATTGAGTCTGCTCGTGGTTTCGATGCTCATTACCGGAACTATGTCTACTTCCGTACTTCCGGATTCTGAAAATAAAGTTTTCTTCGCCATGTGTCGTTATCTGTGACAATATGTCAGTTTTGTGTCTGTTATTATGAGTGTGAGTATATTGTCAATCTTTATGCCACGAATCGTTTTTGCCATATCATTATGACGAAAGAATAAAAAAAGCGAAAATATTATTTGGAAATAAATAAAAAACACTAATTTTGCATTCTCACAATGAGTAGAGTATTAACCATTTAAAATAAATGATATGACTAAGGCTGATATAGTAAATGAAGTTGCCAAGGCGACAGGTCTGGAGAAGATAACTGTTCAGAACGTTGTAGAAGCTTTTATGGACAGTGTGAAAGATTCACTCTCGAATGACAAAAATGTTTACCTGCGTGGATTCGGAAGTTTCATCGTAAAGAAACGTGCGCAGAAAACCGCCAGAAACATTTCCAAGAACCAGACCATTACTATTCCTGAACACAGCATCCCTTCCTTCAAGCCTGCGAAGGTATTTATGAGTCAAGTTAAAACGAATGTTAAATAATTAAAATCCAGTAGCTATGCCTAGCGGAAAAAAGAGAAAAAGACATAAAATGGCTACACACAAACGTAAAAAACGTTTGCGTAAGAACAGACATAAGAAGAGATAATTGTCTTGTCTGAGCCCTGCTAATCTAAAGAGTGTTCCTCTTGACAGTGTGAACACCTTTAGATTTTTTTATTGTTGAAATTATGGAAAAAGATCTGATTATCGATGTCGCGCCTGCGGAGATTACCATTGCGCTCCTTGAGGATCACAGACTCACTGAGTTGAGCAAGGAGAAGAATGAACCGCACGGTTCGATGCTTGCGGACGTATTCGTGGGTAAGGTGAAAAAACTGATACCTACCCTGAATGCCGCGTTCGTGGATATCGGAGATGAAAAGGACGCTTTTATCCATTACCTTGACCTTGGTCTTAATTTCAAGGCTTTCGATTCATTTGTCAGGCAAATGAATCCGAACCGTGATTTCAAGGCATTCTATTCCTCGATACCTGTTGATTCCGTTCTGGAAAAGGAAGGGAAAATCGAGGATGTTCTCAAACAGGGTCAGCCACTCATCGTGCAGGTAATCAAGGAGCCTATTTCGACCAAAGGTTCGCGTCTTACATCTGAGATATCCATAGCCGGCAGAAATATCGTTCTTCTTCCCTTTTCAGACAAAGTCAGTATTTCTCAGAAGATTTCTTCGAAAGAGGAGAAGAAACGTCTGGAAAGACTGATGTACAGTATTCTTCCTCCGAATTACGGAGTGATAGTGCGCACGGCCGCGCAGGGTAAGAAAGCTGCAGACCTGGATAACGAACTCAATGTTCTTGTCAAGAAATGGGAGGATTCCTGGCCCAGGATAGCGGCAGGAAAGTTTCCGAAACTGCTCTTTACCGAGAACAGCAAGACGACCACCATTCTTCGGGATCTTCTGAATGACACATTTGAAAACATTTATGTCAATGACGAACAGGTATTCGAAGAAATTAAGAACTATATTGACTGGATTCTTCCTGAGAGGGAGAAGATAGTGAAGCTGTATAAAGGCGCTGAGCCGATAATGGATCATTTCGAAGTGACCCGTCAAATCAAATCGGCTTTCGGAAAGGTAGTGCCCATCAAGCAGGGCGCTTACCTTGTGATAGAACACACCGAGGCGCTTCACGTGGTGGATGTCAATAGCGGAACCCGTGTCAAGACGGGAAAGGACCAGGAACAGAATGCATTCGACGTTAACTGCCATGCGGCTGATGAAATCGCGCGGCAGTTGAAACTAAGGGATATGGGGGGAATTGTCATAGTCGATTTCATCGATATGGACAAGGCTGAGAACCGCGCGAATCTGCTCAAACATATGCAGGAACTGATGGCTACGGACAGGGCGATACACAATATTCTTCCCCTTGCCAAGTTCGGTCTTATGCAGATTACCCGTCAAAGAGTAAGGCCTGCCACTGAAATCAATACTCAGGAAACCTGCCCTACTTGTCACGGAACGGGAAAGGTGGCTTCCAGCATTCTGATAGAAGATACCATCGAGCGTCAGCTCGCCTCTATCGTCAGCGGGAGGAAGGAAAAGAAGATGATTATGCTCGTGAATACTTTGGTGGAGGCATATCTTACCAAGGGACTGTTCAATTCCATCGTGCGTAAATGGAAAAAGAAATACCCGTGTTCCATTAATGTGAGGCCGGACAGCGGGAAAGGAATTCTGGACTTTGAATTTTTGTCTGTAAAAGGTGAAAAACTGAAATAAAGAGATGCCGGCCCCAAAAAGTCGGCATTTTTTATGCGTGACGCCTTCGGCAAAGTCCTGAGAACGGATGCTTTCAGGATAAACAAGCTATTATCTGTTTTCAGAGGCTTTGTTTACGAAATCCCGGAATATGGGGAGGAATGTGGTGTCACCACTGGCTATGAATAATTCCGGATGGAACTGAACTCCCATTATGGAGTTTCCTTCGTATGCTTCAACCACTCCGTCCCTGGCGTGGGCGGAAACCTTGAGTCCTTTCCCGGCAGTCTTTACAGCCTGATGATGGAAACTGTTGACCATTACGGAATCGACACCGAGCAGTGCGTGGAGATGTGTGCCCTTCTCGATGAAGAGCATATGGGTGTTGTGACCATTGGTGGTATCAATTTTGTGCTCGCCGATCTGAGAAGGAATATCCTGATAGAGGGAACCTCCGCAGGCTATATTCAAAATCTGTTCACCACGGCATATTCCCAACAGCGGAATGCCTTTTTTCCTGGCGGCATTCAGGAGAAGAAAGTCGCTTGTGTCACGGAAAGGGTTGAATTTGACAGTTTCATTCCAGATGTTTTCATCATAGTAAGCAGGATTTATATCTTCTCCACCTACCATAATGAGGCCGTCGATTTTTTCTATCAAAGCATTGGCTTCTTTTTCAGAACGTACCATCGGAAGCATAAGAGGGACCCCTCCTGCGTGGAAGACGGAGGTGAACATCGGACTGGTCATAGAATAGTGTTCCGGGTTTCCGCAAGGGGAAATACCTATCGTAGGTAAATTATTTGTACTGGGGATGCATCCTGTAATGAATCCGATAGAGGTAATCAGGGTGATAAATGTGGTAGAAGTAGAATGGCTCATATTATTTTTAGCGCACCAATTTTTTTATTTCTTCAAGGAAGGCGTATCCGTATTCCTTGTCCGGTTCGAGATAACTTCCTTCTGACCATTCGTTCCAGGCATTGATGGTAATCAGGGGTGCCTGGTCGGGATGGGCATCTACATATTCGCAGGCCTTTTTCAGGAAAACTCCGAACTTCTCGGGAGTAACTTCCGATACGGCTGTTTGTGCTTCGCCGGGGAATCGGGGATTATCGTCCCAATCCACTGAGACGTGGGGAAAATACGGAACACTGAAGTCACGG